>MEXR01000033.1 GCA_001773775.1 Candidatus Amesbacteria bacterium RIFOXYB1_FULL_44_23
TGTGGCCGGGAACATTGTGGATGTCGATTTTTTGACTGGCATGGTTACGGGGAAAACAGGAGAGGCCCACCACCAAAACATTACGCACACTCCGTTCGGAACTTTGATTATATGGGGCGTTTTGTTGCTAATTCTACGACCTACAATTGTGGTAGCAGTTTTGCTTTTGCTATCGCTACTGCTACACCTGGTCTTAGATGACATCGGCTATTGGATGTACAAATTGAAACTGATTACCCTGGTGACCAATCCTCAAATCAATTGGCTGTACCCATTTAGGGCCTACCATAAAAATAAGCTGATTATGGGAAACGTGGAGGTGATACGTTTTTACTTTTTAAAAGCGTGGCCGGTAGCTTTAATGGAAACTATACTAATCATTGCGGCATTGTTTGTCTTTTTAAAGCAATAGAATCAGAGGAAAACTGCAAAATCGGTCCGTGTTATGATAGTTTTGTGAATAATGACGGTGGGAAACACTCTGGAGAATTGGGTGACCTTAAAGATACAAAATATTGGTTTAGAAGAGATATGGAAACAATCAAGGCAGCTATTTATAAAACCAGAAATGTCTCTCCCCTTCTTTTAATCATCTCCTCATTGTTGTCTTTAGGAATTAATTACTGGAGCAATTCACTTTCAATCACTCAGTTTCTTGTCACCACTGTCGCTTTAACACCAATTTCATTTTTAGGATATTTCCTCTTCTATATAATGGCCAATAAAGGTTACGATATCCACGCAGACGGCGGGGGTACAGTTCTTAATAACTCACGAGATAACGATCCGAAGCGAAAGCTTCCAATACGTCTTTGATTGGGTTTAAACAGTTCTAAAATGGTGTATCGGCCCCTTGCCAAGCAAGTTAGCTATATACATGAAAGCGGCTTTGTACTTATCTTTGTCCAACGTATAGTTGGCCATATACTTCTCCTTAATGTAATAATACACGACTTTCGCAACCAAACCTAATTTAAAAACTTTCGAACCAAGCTCCATCCACCCCCACTAGCTCCTCAGTCTTAACAGACACCCCCAAATCCAACTCCTTTAGTCTTTCCGCAAATTCCTCACCGTCAATTAGATCGATGGGTGGTGACCCATCCCTAACCGCCTCTTGTTTAGCATCTCTGGTAAAAGTACCTGTCGTAATAAACAACCCCTTCTCCGCTCGCCCTACCATTGTCCCCTTAAATTCTCGAATCTCTTGAGAAGATACACTACCTGCATATCGTTTGCATTGGAATATGACTCGAAAACCTAGTAAACCACCAACTTTAACTATCCCTCGACCGTCTATACCGCCATCTCCAGATTTCCCTTTTACTTCGACGTTTATAAAGCCAGATTCCCGCAGTACCCGTTGGCAAAGTCTCTCGAATGCCGCCGGTGACATTTTTTTAATCTCGTCTAATACTTTACTTCGCCAAGTTGCTTCCTCCACAAGTTCTTCGGGTTTATCAGTTCCCGGTCCCATCGCTTTTAACTCCAAGTCTAAATGTTTTACAGTTTTATTTACTAATGCTTTATCAACCTGAGTGGTTGACTGCCCTTTTGGGGTTAACACCCAAACCCCCCGAGCGGAATTTTCCAATAATCCAAACCGTTTTAAATAATTCCTCGACCAAGCCAATCTATAGCTTAGCTTAGTTGTATTACCCCTATGGATTTCGCTTATCTCCTCGTCAGTTAATCCTAAAATCTCCGCTACCCTATCATCCATCTCCTCCACCGATGCCGATCCTCCTAGCTCGTGTAGAGCCTTCAAAAGTGGGTTAAATAGCTCATCGTAGGTTGGTACACTCATAGGTCTATATTATCTCCCAGCCACCCCTTTGTCCAAATGAACAGCTATAGAGGTATAATTACTACGATGGATAATCAAACAACAATGTCTTTAATTGTGTTAGGCCTTCCCTCATTGGTTATGGTTATTTGCTGGATTTCGTTAATGGTAACAATGAGTAAAACTACGGGGGAACTAAAACTGTTCCTAAGCCCTAATAACCTAGTGAAGATATTCGCAATATATTTAGTTATTGTAGGAACTTTACTTCTCGGACTTCTAAAGATAATTGAGGGTCAAACTATCGGTGTGATATTTAGTGGAATCATTGGATATACAATCGGACACAAATTTGAAAATAAAGAGTAATTTCCCTATTTTCCTCGCAGTATTGCTATTTGACGAAAAACAACTCTATTTCATTTAAGCAACCTGTCAGCCATATCTCTAATTTTTCCCGACTGTTTAATCAATTGTTTTTTAAATTCTACGACCTCCCCTTCCTTAAAACTTACTTTTCTACCTTTCTCGATAGCTTGCTCCCATAAATCCTTATATTTTTTTATTTCTAAAGATAGATTTTCACTATGCTTTTTAAATCTGGAGATAAGGTAATCTAGTCTATCCAAGTCGGATTCGTTGATGGAGTTTTTAGTTGTCAAGGATTTGTCCGCCCTATCAGTAATATCATGCGCTTTTACGTTAAGTTCCATTATTTCTTTATATTTAATCTCCTGTAGCTTCTGTCGTCTAAAAAACACTAACGGTAAAAGGGCAATTAAAATAGAATTAATTACTGTAAGACTTTGATAAAAATCCATTTCCATACAACCCCATTTTAATACTATTATAGTTCCGCCGAAACCACGTTCCCACATATTCGGTCAAGGCCTGCCGAAACGCAGTAGAATTACATAAATGAACATTACCCCAGTCTTCTATCCTGACCAACTCCCCATTCCCTACTCAACAGCCATAAGGCAATGGTTGGTTCTAATTAGTTTTGTCTTAATTTCTGTAATAGGCATTTATTCAGCACTTAGATGGATCAAGTCCCGGAAGAAATAAGTTCCTACATAGTCCACTCGGACCTGAAAATTATCCTAAAATCAATCCGGCTGAAATTACCACTACCAGCCATTTAAATATAGAGTCTTCAAATCTGCTCACGAGATAGGAAAGAAAAACAAAAATTAACAACTTTATTACCCCTATCTCCAGTGGTGTCTCCATAACGAATATAGAAATGCCTTGTAACGCTAGAAAAACTATGCTTGCTTTAATAAAATCAAATTTGAGGATAGACTGTAATAAAATTATAAAAAACCCCATCCCCTTACTTTATATTGAAATTTACACCATTACAATAAACCGGTTCCAACAAGATTCATTAGCCCCAGGGAAGATTTTTATAGTTAACTCCTTCTAGTTCTCTGATATTTAACCCGTTTTCTGGTATTCCTGATAGCTTTCGATAATTTATTAAAAAGTTTTTACCTTTATCACTGTTAATAATCCTTGCAATATACTCAGTCGTTCTCTTGTTAGGTGTGTTTGATATCTTTATAGGATTTAAACTTTCTAAAATAACTACATCCTTTGATTTCATGTGCTAATAATACCCTATAAAATTGTAAACATCTACAAAATGGGTTATATTTCTTAATTAATATAATATGTTGGTAATTATAAAGAAGCTTTGGTCGTTTCTAGCAGAATTTTCTGGTGTAATTTCTTCTTTTATTTTTTTATTTTTAGGCTTTTCAAAAGTTTTGGAATTATTTTCTACTAATAAATTAATTTTTTATCTTTCGATCCTCATATTTATATTAGCTTTTATATGGTTATTGAGATGGATTATAAAAAACATTCCTTCTTTAGAAATTAAGCTTTCTGAAATACAGATCAATGAAGATATAAAAGACCTCTCGAATAAAAATCTAAAATCTAATTTTCCAGTAATGCCTACTAATCCCATGATAAACACTTGGTTTGAAAAAACACTTAGAGACGTAAAGGCATGGGCTTCAGATGCTACATTTGAAACGATATCATTATTTATTAAAGTTACGCCTATTCGGAATGAAATATTTTTAATGTCAGGTGTAGTTTCTATTTGGAAGAATTCATCTAAAAACTTTTATGTAGGTAAGGATTACATTACAGGAGAAGAAGAACTTCGTCCACATAGAATAGGCACTGTTTCGATTGTTCCTTTTTATAAAAAATATCCAAATTGGCAAAAAGCTTTAAATGCATCCTTTATTGCTATCAAAAGTAATTTGCCAGAAATTTATCAAATAGTTATTTCTTCTCATTATTCGAACTTATTAAATATCGAATATCAATACAGTTTTAAAAATAAAATGAATCGTGAAATATTTGGTCTAGAAGATAATATTCTTACTAACAATAAAAACAATACCAAAATATTAATTTAGTTTATAAATGAATAGTTCTACTTCAAATAAAGAAAATAAACAAAAAATTAAAGATTTAATGGATAGATTAGATTGTTTAACCATGATAAAAATCGATATGTCAATTCATGAAGCTCAAGAAGTTCTTGACGATTTTGCTAGAATACAAATTTTTTTGAATGAATCCACTTGTTACCCTAGTCCATATAAACCTGAATCATTATTACCTAGGAAAAAAGACAAAATTGAAAATGCTTTTGCTATAGCTATGAGATATGAAAATGACCCTGAAAGAAAAAATACCTTATATTTAAATTATTGTAATTTAATTGATTCATTCAGACCTGATAATGAAGCAGAACGATTAAATACTAACATGTTGCAAAATTTAACAGCATCAGGGAATTTGGTTAGATAAGTTCTAACATCGTCCCAAACCCGCAGCGAGGTCTACTCTGTAATCCCGGTGATATACTGAAAATAGTGGAAAATTTAGAAACTAACAACCTCTCAAATCCACTACAGGTCCCAACCAAATCCAAAGCCATCTTTCCAGTAGTTGTTACGGCTGTCGTCTCATTATCGCTGGGATTATTCGTGGGATATTTTGTTGGCATTAATAGACCAATTAAAACTACGTCTACCCAAAACACCCCATCCCGAAACAATCAGCTAGTAACAACCTCACCACCCCCGACTTCTCGCCCTCCAAAAGACTATTCAGGTCTGATAACCCCCACTCCGCCTCCACCCAAAACTATCACTAAAATTCCCGGGTGGTTAACTTACACTAATTCCGTTCACAAATACTCAGTCCAATACCCGCCAGACTGGGCAATAGACTCCTCTCAAGCTGATAATCAGGAAAACTATCAGGACTCGGTTTGTTGTAATACCGCATCATTAATTATTTCCAAAGGTGAGACCAAATGGTTGTTTTATATTAACCAGCTCTACTCAGGCTTTGACGCTCCTGATGAATGCCAGCCGGGCCCAGATAATTGCAGCCTTGAAACAAAAGACATTAATGTAATGGGTTATTTACTTAAAAGAAATATATACAGACAAAAACCCTCCCTAAAAGCCATAGCGGCATATATTTCCACCCCGGGTAAATTGACAAAAGCTCATCCTGGTTTTGGACAAGTAGGAATTACCAATCAAAACGTATACCCTACCCATATTAAATATTTTATTGACTACGAAGGACCTGAAATTGAAAAATATCTAACTACCCTTGACCGAATCTCAGAAAACCTTCAGGTGATTGAGTAAAAACAGGTTTGTTACAAACCAGTTCCCAACATAGACCACTAGCCCCTGTTAAAATATTGTTATGAAAAAGATACTAATTATTACCTTTACGCTTTTATTTTTTTATAATCGGTACCTATCTCTTCACCCAATATCTCAGATTTGGAATTATCTGTAAGCCAGGCGATACTCCTTGGCGCGGGCCAAGAATTGAAGGTCCCTATTACTGCTGTCCTCAAGGAGTTCTTTGCGAATAAACAGGTTCCTATATAGTCCACCAGCCACTGCGCTTATTATTCACTTATCTCTTCAGACTGTTCCATAAAAAAAGCTGGTACATCAACCGTAATGTACTCCATATCCCCTTCTGCGGCGAACTTATTGTCAGTCGGAACAAACACTACATCACCCGTTGCTACGCTGAAAACATCATCACCTGCATATATTTTCCCCTGACCTTGGGTCACACAGATTACAAATTGACACCTATGTTCCAAAATGAATTTACTCGGATCAACCGGGTGGCGTCCTTTAACTACCATCTTTGCGATATCAAACTCTCGTGTAGGTGTTGGGTATTTGAAAATGGTTTTTGTGCCCAATTCTATTTTAGTAGCTTCACTGAGTGAATATTTTACCGATTTCATAACTTATGTTTATTATATTCCCTGATTGAAACTGTGCAGAAGCATAACTTGGTCTGGAATTCAGAAACTGATGTATCAGTCCAATATCAAACACACTTATTCCCCTAAATTGTTCGTAATGCGCTCAGTAAAGCCTGGTGCACCAGATTCGTGTCTTTTTTCCCATCTAAAACTCAACGGTTTGTCCATCAAACAATATCTTTACCCCCAGTTTGTCCTCATCATGATATACGACCGAAATACCAGCTTCAGCGAACATCAACATGGCAATAGAAATCGAAGCTTGCCATTTGGGAGGTGTTTTGTCCATGATTTGTTTGTGAACTACCACCTCCTTTATTCCCGCCTCAATAATGGCCTGGGCACAAACGGCACAAGCGGCCCAAAATCCATATAAAATTGCTCCCTCGGTCTTGTGCCCCTGCCTGGCAGCATCGGCCACGGCGTTTCTTTCTGCGTGACCAATGAAATTCGGTTTTTGTTCTGGGCTTTTTCGTTCATCCAGTACTTGTACACCGGGCGGAATTCTGTTTGCTCCCCGACCTATTATTATCCCATCTTTGTTAACAATAATTGCACCGGTCTGAGTTCGGGGATCGTCGCTGTGTTCTGCCGCAAATTGATAGGCCAACTTTAAGTATTCGCTTGCCTGCATGGGGCGGATTGTAGCACCTGGTCTAGTTGTAAGCTACTGCGTTTGTGCGGGAAAGACATAAATCAGGATACGAACTGGGTATTCCACTTTCCTGATGAAACCGATGGCAATGTTTAACCCAACTTTTTGTAAAACCTCATGTTCCACGGTTGATATCCAATTCTCTCGTATAATTTTTTTGCACCGAGATTATCGACACCCACTTCGTTTAGAAGGATATCTTTGCATCCACTCTCGATAAATAACTCTTCGGCCTTTTTGATCAAGTTCTCACCAATCCCCAGTCCCCGATTTTGAGGGGAGACAAAAATATCCCAAATCTCCCCTCTTTGGTTTCCCTGAAAATATACTTTTTCGATTTTTCCGTAATGATGAATTTCTCCGATGCAAAAACCGCACAACCGGCCTTTTGATTCGGCTACTACTACCCGATGATCCTGCGGCTTGTCAGTTATGCTTTCCCAATAAATTTGGCCGATTGATGGGTCAAATTTTACGGGAAACACCTTTTCAGTGACTATATATTCCTGAATATACTCATTGACCAGGTTAATAAAATCGGTTTTGTCTTGCTGATTTAGTTGCCTAATAATTAGCTCCTGGTCCACCGGCTAATTCTAACCGAATGGGGGTTTATAGGCAAAAATTAATCCAGCTACTTACAAGGTAATGTGTCGGAAGACCGGTCGAGGTGCTAGTTATAGTTCACCGTGTTGGTTGAGGGAAGAATTGAGATCCAGATAGCTCCGGGGTTAAATTTGAAATCCTTGCCGGAGGCGTCTTTAAACAGGGTTCTGGCGGTACGGGAGGCTTTGGACCAGGTAGCCTCCTGGGCTACACCGTCCATGAAGACCAGAGCTTTACCCTTGCCTACGACATCGTACAAAAGATGTTTCTCCAAATCGCCGAGATGGGTTTCCTTGGCAAATTGAACAACGACGGTTTTGAATTTCAACGGATCACCACTGTTTAAATCAATGGATTGTTCTCCGCCATTGGAACGAAGGTAGGCCCCGAGAACAGAATCATACTTCCAGCTGACATCCCAGCTTTGGTTGAAATCGCGGTTAGATTCCCAGAACATGTAGGAAATATTAGTAGCCGGAGAACCGGAAGCTTTTTCAGTAAGGGCTTTAAACTTCCAGGAAACAAAATTCTTGTCCCAGGCTACACCTTTGGTATCTTTATATCCCCAGCCTAATTTGGCGGCTTTAGCATAAATGCCTTCCTGGAAACAAGCCATTGTATGTTCGTAGGCCACATCTTTTCCGGTACGATTAGTCAAACGATGACAGGTCTTGAAATCTCCAGCGTAGCCCATCTGATCCATATTTTTAATTCTGGCAGTATCAATTAAACAAAGAGCCATGGCCCGGGGATCAACATTGGGATCACCACAGTTGCCGGCTCCACCAACGTGGTTATACAAGGCGTCATATTCGGAAACCAAATTCACAAAGTAAATTCTGGCGGAACGAACAGGAGCAAAAGTTAAATTTCCGGCCATAGCGGCGTCACAGTAGTACATGCCCATAAACCGGGTGATGCCGCCTTCGGCTACGGCT
>MEXR01000034.1:0-809 GCA_001773775.1 Candidatus Amesbacteria bacterium RIFOXYB1_FULL_44_23
CCGGGGACGGCGTATCCGGTAATCTGGAACTCACCATTTTTCCAGAGTAACTTTAGAATTATCGGCGTTTGCAGTCCGGAGCCGGTTTGGATTTTGCCGTCGGATTTGTAGTATTCCTGACAGAGGGCAAAAAGGTGAAGTGCAGCCGGGGCTAAGGAATCGGAATCAAAAGCCCGGTATGCACAGACTACCTTGCCGGATTGAGATTTGATGCCGATATTTTGAGCCAGGTAAGTTTTAATCAGATCCGAGTTTTTCCAGACCGGAGGAATAGGAGTGGGAGTGATGGTGCTTCTCTGATTAAAGACTTCAGGTTCCGGAGTAGGATTTTGATCAGGTGAGGTGGGGGTGATTTGTTCGGCTATTAGCTGCTGGACCTGAGGGAAAAGATTTTTTTCCTTTAAAACACCCTGGATCTGGGGCAATGATTTATAGATGGTAAACCCGCCTAACAGCAAAACCGGCAGCAGTACCAGAAGAAACATTACCTTAGTCATCGCGGCTATTTTATCAGATAAGTAAATTAGTTATAATGTTTTAGTGAAAAAACGTAAAGGATTACTACTGGTAGTGGTACTGTTTTTGTTACTGGCAACGGGTCTTTCTTACATCTGGAAAAACTCAGATTATCAGAGGTATGTAAGTGTTTCGGGTAAGTATTCGACCAACGTTCCCAGAAACTGGCAGACAGAAGAATCGACCGAATCGGGAAAATTTGTGGCCAGAGTGGTTTTTAAGCCGACCGAGACTTCTTTTAGGGCGCATCCCAGTAACATCGGGGAAATGTCTGTCACTGTGGTGTCCCAACC
>MEXR01000034.1:840-9844 GCA_001773775.1 Candidatus Amesbacteria bacterium RIFOXYB1_FULL_44_23
GAGTTACAAATGTGGAGAGAAAAAGAAGATAAGCCAGCTACCGGATCCGGAATGATTAAACTGAAAAATGAACAGCTGGGAGGAGCGGACGCGGTCAGAGTAGCTGAAGTGGATATGGTGGTGGGCAATTCTCAAAACGATTGGTGGAGTGTAACTACCTGGGCGATTAAGGATAGTGTGAATTATTACGTAAACATGATGGGTAACGGAGAGTTGGGGAAGCCCGAGTGGGAAGTGTTTGAGGCGATGTTAAAGGGGTTTAGATTTTAGTTTCTTCCAGCGGCTGATAAAGAAGGTGCCCAGAGTAAGAGCAGTTAAGGAAACGACTAATAGGAAAATGGGATTTAAAAACGGAGATTTACTGACTGCCTCCTGGACCTTCTGGACTACGGACGGAGATTCAGAGAAGCGGTTGGTGGTCAGAGTGCTGACACCGGTTCTGGCGTAAACTTCCGGCTGATACATCAGCTGTGCAGAAGCCGGGGGCACCTGAAACACGCCTTCGGCTACGACTCTGGCTTTATAGGTAAAGACCGGATTTGCCAATGGCTGGGACGAACTGAGAATGACCCCGTTTTGAGTGTACTCTTTGTTGACCCAGAAGCTACTAGCCTCGGGAGATTCATTTTTTAAGCGGGTATTAACCGGGATCATGCCGGAAGGCAGATCGTCTTCAACCACTAAGTATTTGGAATCCGGCGGAAGACCGGTAACGGCTAATTTAACGGTGACAATGTCCCCTACTCCCAGGGAGAATTGAGCTCCCTTGTCGTTAACATACTCCCGGGTTAAAGTCAGGGTTTTAGTCACCGCTGAGGCCCCAGGATCGGTCCGGAAGGCCTGCAGACCGGCGACACTATACAGTTGACCTACTCCGTCTTTTAAAACCTCAATTTTTAAGGGGCCGGGTTTGATCAGATCCTGAGGAATAACCACGTCTTTAATGGTCTGAACGGCGGAACTGATCCGGCCTAAACTAATGGTCCGGTCGCCGATTTTTACGGTATACGCGAAATCAGGATTAGACTCGCTGCCGGTTTTGTGAAGCGCGACAATACTTTTAATAAGCTGAGCGGTGGCATGAGTATTGGCCCAGTAATTACCCTGTCTTCTAACCAGAAAGTAGCGGGAAGCCTTAACCGCCAAATCGCGATTGGTGTTTTGGGCGATGATGGCTCTGATGGCCAGAGCGGTTGAAGTTTCGATTGACGGGTAAGGAATTTGAGTGTCAGTGGGCCAATAAACGGTTTCTCCGGCAGTTTGTGACAGAGCAATAAGCTTATTGTATCCATTGGTGTCGGGGTTGGTGTTTCCGGCCAGAATATTAGCCAAAACGGCATAAGCTAAGGTGGTGGGGCCAATATCCGTAAATTGGGTAACCTGAGTTTTTTCAGATCGGCCTAAGAGATTAAGAACGTAAGTCTGGTAGACTTTACTGAAATTGTCGGTGAAAGTTGAGTTTTTAAAGTATTCGAAGGCCTGGTTGAACAGATAATCCGGCACGGTGACTACGTCTTTTTTGGCTGCATCAAGATTCTCTAAAACATAAGCCGTAGTGTAAGGACTGGGGGTGTCTTCCGACCACCAACCCCAACCGCCGGACGGAGTTTGCAGAGCGGAAAGGCGGGCAATTCCGGTGTCGATTATGTTTGTGATGTCTTTTTGAGAGATAGCGTCGTAGAAAAGATCTAAATTGGCTTTGGCAATTAAAGCCGGAATCAGACGGCTGGTAGTTTGTTCGACACAACCGTAAGGATAGCCGATTAAATACTTCATGGCTGAAGGCAGAGTGCCTAAAAGATTGGCCGACAGTGACACCGTGACTTGGGATTTGGCCAGATTGGTATCTGGCGGAATTTCAAAAGAATAGGTTTGGTTGTCGGTGCCCACATGAGTAGTAGTGTCGGTAAAGCCGAAGGCCAGTACAGGGATAGTGGCAATAATTGTGTCTCCCTTGCCGGTATCGGACTTGCTTTCGGCAGTAATTTTGGCCTCCGGGTTTTCCTTTTGCGGCTTAATTTGCCAGGACGAAGTGAGAATGGCGTTGGGAGAAAGCGGCGGATGAGTAAGGCTAGGTTGAGAGACGATTTCTCCGGAATCAAACTCCAGACGGGTTTGAAAAGTCAGAGCTGACGGGGTGAAATTATGAGTCAAGGAAGAAATATACAGGTTGTCGCCGACTCTTAAAATGTTAGGTAACATCAGCCGGGTGATAACTTCTTTGGAAGTAACTATTTCCACGGTATTCTGGCCGACTAAAGTCGAAGGCGTTGCCGCGACTGCGGCCACGGTCCAGGTGGTGAGATTGTCGGGAAGCTTAAAAGCAATTCTCCCTTGACCGTCTTTGTCGGTTCGAACGGTAGGATTCCAGTAGGCGGTGTCTTTGAAGACTGATCGGGTGTCGCCGGCTCCTTTTTCGTTGTGGACGTAGTATCCGGAAGCTATAAAAGTGTGATAGTCGGCAACTTCCAGATTATAGACTTCGGTGGGAAGGCCTAACCATTCTACTGAAGTAACCTCGATTGGTTGTCCGGAAATACCCGTCAGATAGTCCCCCACCTGAATGACGGAAGCTGTCTGCCAAATGCCATTAACCAGCAGAATGTGATTGGGGGTAATTTTCAGGTCAGTGTTAATGACCAAATATCCATCGACCCGGGTTTTGTGGACTGATTTAACCACTGCCGACACCTGTTTAGAACTTGCGGGTGAAACCCGGGTCAAAACAGTGTCGCCGGGATTAATGGTTTCAATGGGCCGGGTAGAGTTCGGGGAGACGGCAACTTTGGTTCCGGCTGGAAAACAGCCGCCCATTTCGGCGGTGTTAACAAAAATACTTTCCAGTGAGTTGGTGGTGCTGGTTTGGTTGGTGCGATTGGTCCAATACCTATTAAAGATATCCGGCAGGTTACTGGTTGATAACTCAAAAATTGCCTTGTCTACGGCCCAAATGGAAACTTCGGCCGGAGTGGGTTTGCCCTGGGAGTTTAAGGTTTGAATATCAATAACGGCAGTTTGACCGGGACCGTAACGGGAAGCCGAAGGAGCAAGTTTGACCTGGAGACGTTTTTCCTGAGCCGAGACGGCTAAATTCACGGAGTTGGTGTGAAAGGCTGAGTCGGAAAAGGAACTGATAACGGCAAAAATGTTGGGCACGTGGTCGACATCCAGCTTTACCGGAACGATTTGGGATTTGCCGGACATTTTTACCACCTGAAATCGGTCCACCCGACCCCGTTCCAAGGAGAGCAAAATATCGGAATCTGGAATATCCGACCAGACCTTGAGGTTAACGGTATCTCCCGGTAAGTACTCTTTTTTGTCGGACTCAATTTTTAACATCTGATAGTTCTGAGTGACGGTAGCCGGGCGATCGATCTCCGAAACCCAGGTATAGAAGTCTTTTGAGACCTGGTTGCCTTTGGCGTCGACCGCAAACACCGAAAAAGTGTAGGAACCGGTTTTGGTGGGGGTAAAAGAAAGAGTGGCTTTGCCCAGCTGGTCGGTCGTGGCATACACAGGAGACAGGGTTTCGGTTTCGTAAGAGTAGGAAGGATATTTCTGGCCCGGTTCAAGTGGCTTTTCGATCCAGGATTGGCGGACGATGGACGAGGAAATTTTAATGTCTTTAACCCGGGTCGTGGTGCGGCTTTTTATAATGATGGGCAGATTAAAAGTGCGGTTGACCTGGCCGGTATAGAAACTGCTGTGACGGAAAATCGAAAACTCAGCCGGATACACTAAGACATTTTTCCTGGCTAAAACGGGATTTCCGGAAGAATCCGTAAATGAGACTTCGACGGAAAAGACCTGAGGCTTGGTGGAAACATTAGCCGAAGTACCAGTCGAAATAATTTTTTCGGCATTACCGATTGAATCCAGGACAACCTGGCCTTCCTCGACTACTTTTTGCCCCCAGTGGCCGTAGTAGTAATTCTGAGGGTCGACGTTTTGGGAAAAATCAGTCAGGAAGTCGTATTCATAGAAGTTGGCGGTGTAGACTTTGTATTTAACTTCCTGGTTACTTAAAGGCTGCCCGGAAAAATAATTTCCGGTTACGGTAAATTTCAGATCTTCCTTGGCAACCAATTCTCGTTTGTCGGTGGAAATATCAAGAAAATATTCCGGTTTTCTGAAGTGTTCGACCTGGAAAGCGGCCTGATTCTGGTCCCAATCGTAGGTTTCCCCGTCATGGGACAGATCGGAGGCAGGAACGGTGGAAACGGAAATTCTGAAATTTCCGGTTCCCAGGGCGCTGGGAAGAATAAATGAGCCGTCGGCCGAGCCGTGATCAGACAGCGGCAGAGTTTGTTCAAAAAAGGCGGAATTGGTATCCCAGTCTTTGTAGGCTACCACTTTCACACTTCCCTTGGCGACTTTGTACCTGGCATCGTCATCTTCTCTAACTATGGCTTTGAAATACACCGTGTCACCAGGACGGTACAACGGCCGGTCAGTGAAAATAAAATAGCGGGAAGCCGGGGATCTTATTTTAAATGTGGTTGACTGATAACCCCAATTTAAGTAACGCAGATTCATAGGAACAAGGGCCAGATGGGTGCCTGAAGTGACGATGCCCACGTCGGCTAAATCACTTGATGGAATATAGGAAATTATGCCTTCCCGGCCCAAATTGAGGTTTTTGCTGGGCTTTATTGCGCCATTAAGAGAATAGGTGGTAAGCGAAGCTGAAGTTACGGATCTTTTGGTGGCCAGATTTTGGGTCCAGACCACAATCTGGTTGCCGGCCTGTTTGGCAACGGCGGCAATTTCACTTCGCAGTAAGTACACGAAACTTTCTTTGGTGCCGAAAGCAATTCGCAAAAGCCACAATCCTTCACCGGTTGTCGGTAAAACAATGTGATTTTGACCGGTGGTTAATTGAGTGCTGACCGTGTTTATTTTGGTAAAAGCCGAAGGATCAACTTTCTGAGTTTGTTCATATTTGTCGTTGTGAATCAAAAAATTCAGCAGGTTATCGGTAGTGGCCTGATAAACATCAATGGTAGCAGTGCCGGTTTCGTTAGCAGTTTCGAGATTTATAGCCGGTTCGTCTAATGATGATTGAGTGAATACTCCGCCTAAGTTAAATCCTTCCCTACTATTACTGATGTAAATAACCGGGGCCTGGGTTTGAGCACCGAGGACTTCGGTTTGAGAGGCGGGGGTGTTAAGGTCTACGGGAGGGGGTATTTTTGGGTCAGGAGAAAAGAAGGTAATATTGACCAGAGCCAGAAAGAAAACTAAAAAAGAGAGCAGGGAAATTTTTTTGTAGGGCACTATCGGTTATTGTACTCAAAGGGAACGCATTCTGACAAGTTGGGGCGGGTTTTGGGGCAGAACCGTTTGTCCTGACGGGTCGGTATAAACTGTCGTAAAGCTGACGTCGACAAGTTTATTTTCGTAATAGGTATAAAACCCGACGACCCCAAAGCGGGTGGGCATGGACCAATACTGATCAAAAATAAAATTTCCGTGGGAATAAACAATTAATTTGTCTTGGTAAAATTCCAGCGGTTGCACCCAGTGCGGATGATTGCCTAAAATCAAATCCGCTCCGGCATCGATGGCGGTGTGAGCCAGGGAGACCTGACGAGGGGTGACTGAGGTCGTGTATTCGACTCCCCAGTGAAATAAAACCACGACAATGTCTGAATCTTTCCTGACGGATTTAATATCATCAGCCAGTTTTACCGGATCAATGGCTTTGTTTCCGCCCGGAGTCCGGTCGGGAATGTCGTTATATGAAAGAAAAGCAAACCGTTGGTTACTAATATTAAAAGCGGCCGGATGACTCGGGTAAACGACGGACAGATTTTTTTCTTCCAAAAGGCTTTTGGTTTGATCAAACCCGGATTGCCCGAAATCGAAACTGTGGTTGTTGGCTATATTTACCAGGTCGACTCCGGCATAAAGCAGTCCCTCGATATGTTTGTCGCTGCCGCAAAACACGGTGCCGGTATTAGACAACGGACAATCAACCAGAATGGGAGTTTCCAAATTAATCACCGTTATCTGAGGGGCTGACAATAATTCTTGGGTCGGTTTAAAGGAAAACAAATAATCGTTGGTTGTTACGGCTTTGGAATTAATAAACCGGGCCAGCAGCACATCTCCGGTGGCAGCCAGAACCATCTTTTTTTGAGCCGACAAAGTGGCGGTCCAGGAGTGGTTGGGTAAGATAATCGATTCAAAAGTCGGATCGGGAAGAGTGAGAGTGGGGGGTGGTTGGGGTATAACGGAAGGCGAGGAAATTGTAGCAAACAGTTGAAAAAGTGAAGTTACGATTAAGACCAACAATGTTTTCATGATGAACCTGAATAACTTACATTAGAAAATCTAATCGGTTTTACTGTTAGTTATTCCAGGTGCTGGAAAGCCGGCTGAGTTTCCTGATAAGAATTATAACCCGCATCGTGACTTGGTTAAGTTTCTAAGTAATTTTGTAAGCCTTTATTCAATCTGAGTAACTACGTTTCCTTTATCTAGTTGTTATTCTTACTGGAGTAATTCCGTCTTTACTTAAATTATTCCTAATCCCCTCCCTGTCTTCTTCAGCTGTTCGACTGGGCACTCCATTTCCATACCAAACCTTCACCAATCCTCCCTTGAGAGGAATTCTTTTCGCTCTAGGATTAAAACGAGCGGCTTCGTTTTCTCTGACGACAACCCAATACTCCTGCTCCATTAATTTAATATACTACAGAGGTCAAGATAATGTGTTTTAAGGTCCTATGCCGGAACACCCTTCGGATGGAATACTTGGTCAATTTAAGATTTTGGAGGAATTCAGATCTGATACTACGAATTGTATAAAAGAAGTAGGATTCTCGGCTTTTTGTTTTTCATATTCAGCTTATTCCTCACAACACCTTTGCCTGCAGGAGGGATTTATTCCTCGGGCGTTCTGTCCACAGGCAATTTTTCCTGTCAGAAGATTTAATCCCCCATTACCTGAAGCCAGCGACAACATCATGTGTATATACTGCGAATAGTCACTGGGTGACCAGGTTGAAGTGTCAACTGAAGTTAATTTTGGACCATCTTTTACTACCGCACCCACACTGTTTAAAAACTCCATGGCTGCCCTTTTATTAAAGTTACAAGTCGATCTTTTTTCGTCCCAATGTGAACAAACAAATTCGCCTGCCATTCTAATTTCGGACTGTATATATAGGTAATTTGAAAGTCAACAGTGTGCGCCTGGGGGGAATCGAACCTCCATCATCTGTTCCGAAGACAGACACTCTATCCGTTGAGCTACAGGCGCAGCTTTGCTAAATTTTACATCTTTTGCTATATATATGCTTATGTCTCAGGCTTTATTTAAGAAAACCATTGACGAAATGGTGGCAAAAAATCCCGAACTGTTCGCCAAATTTTTGAAAGTTCATGAAGCTTATAAAAAGGATCAGGATAAGCATAAAGCCGAGTTTGACGAGCTGGGAAAGCCGGTACTAAGACTAATTGAAGACGCGGAAAACCGGTTGTGCAGCAAAATGGAGGGGGCCGGAAGGGGCAAATTTTCGGCAAATTTGGCGGAAAAATTCAGAGATGAGATACGGAAAAGATTTCCACTAATTGATCTGGTGGGAGTGATAATCAGTTAGACAATGGGGGTATAAAACAGAATACTGGCGTACCAATTCAGGTCAAAAAGCTTTTCTCGGGGTTTTCCCATAGCCAGTCTTTTGAAGCCGTTTTGGGCGTGCCAGACTAGTGAGGGGCAGTTGGTGATGGGAGCTATAGTGACGATGGAGAACAAATACTGAAACCCGTCAGTTTTGAGATCTAATAGAAGCCGATTTAAAAGTTTGGCGGCAATCCCCTGTCCGAGACAAGCAGGGTCAACAGCAATGGCGGTTAGGGTAATTGCCCGTAAACTACTTAGATATTCGGATTTAAGTTTGGGATCAAACCAGGTTTTGTAATCGTCGTCGTTAAATTTGTCCTTGTGATCGGCTATTAAAAATCCATTAACCAGTCCCGAATCGATGCTGACTAAAAATTCATACGAGCCGCCGATTAAATCAAACAGTGATCCCCGGGTTTCCTGGCCCAGCAAAAAGCCGTGTTTTTGAATGTAGGCGCTGTAGTGGGGATCGGACAACTTGTCGCGGTGTAGTTTGACCCTATCGTAGACTGCGACTATTCCGTCGATATCTTCTTTGGTGGCCGGGCGAATCTGGGACATGTAAAAAATTATACTCCAAGTGTTAGTATTGATACGACGTGCGTAATAACATTGTTTTAGCCTATATCCTGGCTTTTTGCAGCAAAACCTGGTTTTGGCTGGGGGTGTGGATTTTTTATTATCTGAAATTTACGAATTACGCCGGAATCGGAGTTGCGGAAACGGTTTTAATTGTGACTTTTACGGTTTCGGAAATTCCCACCGGAGCTCTAGCTGATCTTTTGGGAAAGAAAATAACTTTAGCATTATCGTTTTTGCTGCAGGCCGTGGGATATTTGATGATGGCGACAGCTGGAAGCTTTCCTGTGCTTTTGCTCTCAATATTTGTGATGTGCGTGGGAGGAACATTTTATTCCGGAACTTTGGAAGCGCTAGTTTTTGACAGTCTGAAGCAGGTTGGGAAAGAGGGTGATTATGATAAGAAAATTTCCAACGTAAATACGATTCAACTATTGGCTCCGGCAATTTGCGGAGCCGTCGGAGGATTTATGTACACCGTCAGTAATGGACTACCGTTTGTAGCGACCGCTGTTTTTTGTCTGGTTGGACTTCTAGCTACAGGTTTTCTGACGGAACCTAAGATTGACAGTGAAAAATTTTCCTGGACTAATTTTACAAAGCAGACCCGGTACGGACTTCTTGAACTGTTTAAAAATTCAGCCGTGAAATGGCAAACTGTTTTGCTGTTAAGCGTGGGTTTTTTTGTTGTCATTAATTCAGAAATGTTAAACAGTTTTTTGGGAGTGGAACTGGGGTTTGATGCCAAACAACTGGGAGTGTTGTGGTCGATTATCTTTTTAGTGTCTGCGG
>MEXR01000035.1 GCA_001773775.1 Candidatus Amesbacteria bacterium RIFOXYB1_FULL_44_23
CAATCGAAAATCTTAAGAACACGGGATTATATAAACAACTTTACGACATAGTTTTAACTGGAGTAGTTACGGATATCACTCCTGAATATTATTCCACCCTCTTTCAGTTGGGATTAAAAGTTCGAAAGCATCCTCTGGCCACCTACACTCTTTCTTCGCCGGATCAGCTTGAAAACCCACCTTCATCGTCTAAATATGACTACCAGTGGGTGCTAATCCCCAAAAAGAACGATTCTTCTGCATTGTTTGAATACGTCACCGGGCTTCTCAATCGGTAGCAACTTCGTAAAGTTTTGTAGATCCGTATTCAAACCTCAACCTGCCCAAACTCGACAGTGTTGTTTCGTTTAGATTCAGATATTTTCCTCTTTCAGACCAACCCACCACCACATACTTTACTTTGTACTTTTTCAATAATTCTTGCTTCTTAACCGGATCAACCCCGGTATATATCTCCGTAACATCGGCCGATCTTTTTCCAACCGGCTCGTACCCTCCTCGCCACAACCATTCATGAACTGCCCAACCCACCACGGTAGGTAATCCGGTAAATGTCGAAATCCTATTGTAGTCAGTATAGCTATCACCAGGAGCTTCAAGAATCACTGGATGATTTTTTTTGTCAACATTGGCATTCAGCCAATTAATTACCTGAAAATCTTCAGGGTATTTTTCCTCAAGCCACGATAGTCCGTACAGACCTTTGTATTCCTTCAGGGATCCAAAATATGATCTCACTGAAAAATATGGATATATGGAAACCAAAATCAGCAGCGGAAATGCAAAAATCAAAAACACCTTAGTTAAGAGCTTATGATTTTTTTGTACAACCAAACTTACCAACGTATAGCCAGAAACAAACGACATTAGTATAAAGGCCTGATATCCAAGCTTAAACATTGTATTGCTCCTGAAATGTAATGGATAAATGTCTTTAAAGTAAAAAAATTCTGGAAACACAATCAATAGCGCTGAAAATACAGAAATTATTAATAGCAACTTTCTCGTTTTATCGCCCTTTTTAACAAAGGAGGCCAGTCCAATTGCCGCGTAAGCAAAGAAACCCCAGAGAACAACAAGCATCCACAATTCTGATTTCTGACATTTTTCTACTCCTTCAAACAACAGCGGGCCAATTTTCCTGTTTTCTAGTAAAGCTGGAGGACAATTAATTGCCACCCCAGACACAAACGGCTTGAAAGTTACCATAAATGGAATAACTGTAATTAAAAATGTGATCAAAATTGGAAGGATCTGTTTACCCACTAGAACTATCACCTTTTTAATATTTTCAAACCCGGACCAATTATTTATAAATTTAAAAAACATCCACAACCCAATATAAATTGGTCCATCGAGAGCATTTGTCATAAACGCCAATCCAGATAAAAATCCATAAATAATCTGTATTATCTCTACTCTTTTTTTATCGGTCTCTTCCCACAATAAAATATTCAAGGCTAATAAAATTAGAGCAATTGGTATAGCCAGCACGTGTCCATGAATATCCGAAACCACGAACGAATAAGACGGGAATTCATGAATCGAATATGGAATAAACCTGGTGGCGTTCGGGTACCAATAAGTATTCCACCCATCCAAAAACTCCTCCTTGTTAAATAAGTTAGACCAAATTTGCCAAAAGGGTGGAGGTGAGTCTACTGTGTACCCCCTAGTAAATGCATAAACACTATGCAGATTTCCAGACAGCGTCACCAGCCAGGCAATAAATATTGCCCCAATTAAGGCGGTTTTTGGCGAAAGTTTTGAAAGAATTTTGCGTCCCATCACAAAGCTTGTAGTAAATGTTACTGAAAACAGCGTCGCCAACATCAAATTAAATCCAAAAGAAAGACTCACTCCAGTTAACTTCACCAGCACAGCCATTGTTAGGTGCCCAAAATAGTAATAATTTATAGGTTGGCCAGAAAACCACATATCCTTGGGAGGAAAATATCCGCCGTTTAATATTGATTGAGTAAACCCAAAATCCATGAACTTTTCCAAACCGTTGATCGTCGGTTCGTGTGCTTTTATCCAAGACCAAAACAACAAACAAAACAAAAACAATAACTCTTCAACTAAAATTTCCTTCCAGGATTCCCTATAGGCATCTGAATTTTTATGTTTAAACATTACCCATCCGCTCAAACTTGCCAAAATTATCATCGAAATAATAATTAAGCCAAGCCCAAACGGAGCGATACTCGTAATTGCCATCAACCAAACCAGATACGAGACAATCAAAAGACCTATGGGCTTTGCCAGTAACCACTTACCCTTCCATGTAGGAAATAAGAAATTTACGATCGGTTTGGCAAGCAGACCCAATATCCAGATCCCGGCCCACCATTTTATTGCTAAAATACCATCAGTAAGCACACTGCCATTATAGTCAAACTATGATTAAGTTAAAGACCTACGCTTGGATTACGGCTCTTGTTCTGGTTATTGCGACTATCTCTTTTTGGCTTATGTTTCATACTTTCTCCTATGATAATGTCAACAAACAGCTTTTGATATCCTCAAAAATTTACAGTGATTTTGCAAGCCACATCCCTCACATTCGCTCATTCTCTTATGGAAATAACTGGCCACCACAACTTCCGATTTTTCCCGGAGAAAAGACGCGTTATCACTATCTATTTTTTGCCGTTGTCGGATACTTAGAAAGAATCGGATTGCCGATTAACCTTGCACTCAATATCCCCAGCGCTCTTGGATTTTTGGCCTTGTCACTCTTAATATTCATTACCGGCTCCAAACTATTTTCTTCATTAAAGGTAGGGCTGCTATCAACGATTTTTTTTCTTTTTAACGGATCATTTTCATTTGTATCATTTTTCAATAAACATCCGCTTTCTTCCAATAGTGTTAAAGAAATCATCTCCAACGTGGCCTTTCCCTCTTTTGGACCTTGGGATGGGGGACCAATCGCCGCATTTTGGAACTTAAACATCTATACAAACCAAAGACACCTTGGCCTATCCTTCGCCATTGCCATGTTGGCGATATACATTTTAACCACAAAAAAAAGCCAACTAATACATCTGACCGGTTTTTTAATTGGATCACTTCTTCTCATAAATCAAGCCGCATTTATTATTGCCTCAGCCTATTGTCTTTGGATATTTACAACAGACAGCTCAAAAAGACGAAACATCCTTTTTGCTTTGTTCGGCATTGTTCCTTGGGTGTTAATAATGGCTGACACCATAAACGCTTCCCCGACAATCAAACTTAATCCATTCTTTCTCATGCCAAAGCCGATTAACATATTTAATTTTATTAAATATTGGGTTTTAAATTTTGGAATTCATTTCTTTTTAATTCCTATCGGAATGATTTTTTCTCCCCGATCAGCCAAAAAAATTATAGTGCCCACCCTGCTTCTTTTTATAGCACCCAACGTTTGGCAATTTTCTCCGGATATGATTAATAATCACAAGCTACTAAATTTCTACACGATTATCGGATCGATGTTTTCTGCGGGGTTTCTGGTTCATGTTTGGAAATTCAACCCACTGGCTAAGTTGGTGGCGGTTATCATAAGTACTTTTCTGATTCTGGGGGGAGTAATAGATCTTTTCCCAATTAAAAATGACTACTATATTAAATTAAACGATATAGGCAACAACCAGCAGGCCGATTTTTATCTCATTCACACTTCGCCCTCCGACATCGTCCTGAATAGTCACTGGCTCTATCATCCGGCATCTCTTGCTGGAAGATCCATATATAACGGTTATTCGTATTTCACCTGGTCATATGGGTATGATCAGACAACTAGAGAAATATTTACCAAAATGATTTATCAGTCAGAATCAAAATCTCAAGCCTGTTCTTTACTAAAGATAACTGACATCAACCATGTTCAGCTGGGAAAGTATCATGAAACCTTCATTCATCCGAATTGGAAAATGTGGCTGTCGGAATTTAAACCTGAATTTTCTGACCCCGGTTTAGGGGAATATGTATACTCAGTAAAGGAAAACTGTCCATGATTTCAAATAATAAGTCCATTACATTGTTATTATTAATCTTGACCGTGGGTTTCTTCTTGCGAATTGTCGGCCTGAATTGGGACCAAGACCAGCATCTTCACCCCGACGAAAGATTCATGACCATGGTGACTGACAAAATCGTTTGGCCGGGATCATTAATGGAGTATTTCAACACCCGCACCTCAACCGCCAATCCGCACAATATTGGTTTTCCATTTTTTGTTTACGGCACCTTCCCGCTTTTTTTAATTAAAGCCATTTCCCAGGTCTTTAACCAAGATAATTACATTTACATAACCTTAATTGGCCGATTTATATCAGCTGTGATGGACTCGTTCAATATTTTATTAATTTATTTGATTATTTCCCGTCTCACCAAACGCATTGTTCCTTCAATCTTAGGAGCATTTATATACGCCACCAGTGTTTTGCCTATTCAGCTGTCACATTATTTTGCCACCGACACCCACCTTGTTTTTTTTCAAGTATTAACCTTCTATTTTCTACTTAAGCGAAAGCCTGTACTGGCAGGATTAGCCTTCGGGCTTGCTTTGTCATCAAAAATAACTGCTGTGTTTTTACTTCCGTTAATTTTAATAACCCTCATTTATCAGCACCTGAAACACAAAAACCTCAAATCCTTTGTCATTTCCGGAATACTTATTTTGTTATTTTCAGGTTTTACCTTTAGAGTTTTTCAACCATATCTTTTTGACGGCGTCTTTTCTCTTAATCAACTTGTGATTAACAACTGGAAACAACTTAAAGCATTTGATGACCCAACGGGCTGGTTTCCCCCAGCCGTTCAATGGATAAAATCAATTCCTGTTATATTTCCGCTAGAAAATATTTTTTACTGGGGTTTGGGTCCGATTCTCAGCTTACTTGCGTTGTATTCAATCGTTAAATCTATTTTAAACTTTAAAAAAGAGCCAATTTTGATGTTTATCAGCCTCTGGATAATAGGTATATTTTTATATCAATCATTCTCATTTGCCAAACCAATGAGATATTTTTATCCTCTGTATCCATTGGTTTCGGTAATTAGTGGTGTTGCCCTCTATGACTTAATCTTAAAAAGTAAGCACAAATTAACAATTGGCATTTTTTGTGTATTGAACCTGATTTGGCCTTTTTCATTCATATCTATATATTTACAACCACACACTCGTGTCCAGGCCACATATTGGATTTATAATAATATTCCCGAAAACAGTATTATTTCCTGTGAATATTGGGATGACTGTTTACCTTTGGGCGGTGGTTTAGGGTATCGGTTTATAGAACTTGATCTTTACAAACAAGCAGACACCGAGGCTAAAATGACCGATATCTACAAGCGCTTATCACGGATTGACTACTTAGTACTTTCCAGTAACCGTCTATATGGTTCAATTATGACAGTTCCCGAAATGTACCCCAACACAACCAAGTTTTACAACGATTTATTTGCGGGTAACCTTGGCTTCGTTAAGGTTTCTGAATTTACCTCCCGCCCAACTTTTCCCGTCCCGGGCTTAAGGCTCTGTCTTGCCCCGATGTTTATTAATTACGGAAAAGTTGCTCACAAAGATCAGCAGTGCACTTCAACTGGCATCAGTTTTGTTGATGATTATGCTGACGAATCACTTACAGTCTACGATCATCCCAAGGTCATTATTTTCAAAAAAATTACTTCAGTCCTCTGAGCAACTCTTCGTAAAAACAAATCGTTTTTTCAATTGCAAATTCTTTTCGCGCTCTAGTACTCATTTCTTTGTATTCTTTTTTTTGGCTCCAGACCGCTTCAATCGCTTCAGCTAATTTTTCTACCTCTCCCGGAGGCACCAGTTTCCCCATCCCGGTTCTCTGAACTGGGACATTTGCTCCTGGTAAATTACTGGTTACCACTGGCTTTCCCATCATCATGGCCTCAGCTTGTACAATGCCGAAAGATTCCAGTATCGACGGAACTATTAACAAATCAATATTATTATAAAAAGATCCCATTAGATCATTTCTTATTTCTCCTAAAAATATCAAACCGTTACAGTTATTAAGCATTTTCAAAATTCGTTCTCTATACTTCTTTTCGCCAACTGGGCTCATCGATCCCGCCACAAGAACCACCACCTTACCAACTCCCCACCTTTTTTCTAAATATGGGATGACTTTTATAATATTTTCAAATCCCTTATCCTCAGCCAGTCTTGCCGCCACTCCTATCACGGCTTTTGTCCCTGGCGGTATTTTATACCGAATAGTTTTAGACAGCGCCTTGTTTTCTCTGGGTAACTTAATCGGAGGGTAAACACTATAAATCTTATGCCTTATTTTTTTATAGACTCTTAATGTCTTTGCATATACGTCTGTATAAGTAATCACCTTGTGTGACAACATCATTATTTCCGAATTCAACCCTTCCAATACCAGCTCTATCAATTTATCCATCAATCCGCCCCTAAGTTCTACTCTGGCATGGTAAACAGAAATAAGTCGCTTTCTCAGTAGTCTTGCCATTAAAGCCGGCACCAACCCTTCCGCTTGTGGCAAATTAACCACCACCACATCACAGTTCCGTACGTTTTCCCAACTTTTTTTAAACCAGTCAAGAGAAACATATCCTTTACTCAGTGCAAAATCTGGCTTTGCCCTAACTACCGACACCCCATCCACAATTTCCATCTCACTTAGTTCTGGATCGTGTCTCATACACAACACAGAAACTTCCACCCCCTTTTTTGTAGCCAGCTCACCCGCCAGAGTCTTGACGTAATTTGTCAATCCGGAAACATACGGCGAGTAGTATGTCAGACTAAATAATATTTTCATCCCGTTTAATCTGTTCCAGGGCAAGTTTTAAATACGGAAATTTAAAAGAATATTTCCTGCCTCTGTCTAAAATGTTGTAAATCCAAAAAAGTTTGGTTCTGGTCTTACCGTTCAAGCTATTAACAATATCCCAGTTGTCTTCAATGTAGTAATCAAATTTGAATTTTTGACACATTTTAAGCTTGAAGTTGTGAGGTTGATCATTTTTTTCATTTATACAGACGTTTTTAAATGTTTTTGATAATCCCCACCGCTTAAGCCATTGGTAAGTATCATCCTTCACAAAACCAAACCTGCCCGTTACCAAATAAAACTCATATTTACTCGACTTGCTCATTAATTTTAGTAATTTAACTCCGTTTGCAGGCAACACACTTGGCCAGACCACCACAATACGAAACAACATTTTTTGCCATTTATTTTGTGGCACAAA
This sequence comes from Candidatus Amesbacteria bacterium RIFOXYB1_FULL_44_23, assembly GCA_001773775.1. Classification (GTDB taxonomy): domain Bacteria; phylum Patescibacteriota; class Microgenomatia; order CAZETR01; family Amesbacteraceae; genus MEXR01. The sequence continues at coordinate 7,249 of MEXR01000035.1, forward strand.
AAAACCCAGCTTCTTTATTTTTAAAATCTTATGTTTAATAAACGCAATTAGTACTCGCGCAACCCGCATGGGATGATACGTAACAACTCCGTCAAAATCCAGGCCTACTCTAATCACTTTCCTCATCACATCCAGATTTTACTTAACTTTGCGACTTTTTTAAACCCCAAACCCCCAGCAATGTAATTCCTAACCCCACCAACAGTAGTAACCGAGTTGAACTTTCACCTCCTGATTCGGGAAGCGAGACTACTGGTGTAGGAACAGCAGTCGGTTTAGGAGCGGCTGTCGGTGTTATTGTGGTCACTATCGTCGGAGTTGGAATGTTGGTGGGTAAAGCTTGGCTTGCGGTAGGAGTCGGAATGGTGGTCGGTTTGACTGTGGGTACGATAGTAACTACGGCAGTCGGCACGGCAGTCGGCCGCAGGGTGGGGGAAGGAGATGGTCTTACCGATGGAGTGGGACTCATTGCGATAGTCGCCGAAGGAGTTGCCGTATATACTGGAAATCCGCTTTCTCCGGCCGCATACACCACAAACGACCGTGTAATTTTTTTAGTTACCCCCTCTACCACTGCCGTAAGAGTTAAAGTGTGTTCCCCTGGTTCTAGGTTTTCTGGAATTGCATAGGTGAATGTTCCGTCGCTATCAGCCACAGCCTTGCCCACGATTACGTTTTCCGAATGTACTTCAACCGTCACTTCCGTTCCGGCCGGAGCCTCTCCGATAATCTGAGGTTTTTGAGTATTGACCCCTTCTCCTTGAAGAGGAGTTAACAGTTTCAGATCTATCACTGGCAACTTCTGCACTTCAAGTGTTGCCGATTCGCTAGCAACCTCCTCCGCTCCCGTCTCTGTCTGGGCCGTTGTCTTTTCATAATTCTTCCCCAACATGATTTCATACACCGGGCTGTCCGTCCCCGTCGTTATGGTTGCCTGCGAACTCCCCAAAGCTCCTCCCTGGACTTGTAAGACAACTTCAGTATTGGTTTTGTCATACCGCAGATATTGCCCCAAATCAGCGGTTCGAATAGTAGACAGAGGAATTACCCAAGAGCCGGTATTTTTTACCATCGCGGCAGCCATTACCCCGCCCGGGATTTGCAGATACACGATTGCTCCTTCTGCCGGTTCTGATGATTGAGTTACGACTTGTCCATATGCCACGTCAGCTTCAGGCGGTTGTTCGGCTATTGTTGAACCAGTAACCACTTCATATGGGGCCCCGTTCTGGTCATACAGTTGTTTTCCTGCTCCCACCTTAAACTTATAAGTTGTAGCCGGCTTAAGTCCTCTAACGGTTACCAGGTGTGTCAGGCTTGACTGGACCGACCCTCTCTCTTGATCTCTGTCGTCAGTTACCACCATATCCAGGCTTTGGCCTTCCCCGTATTGTACAAATCCCACGGTGGCTTTATCGGTCACCCAAGAAACTACAAAAGAGCTGTCTGATATATTGGAGACCGCCACTTTGTTGGGAGTATTTTCAGCCGAAGCCAGCGCATTTTTTTGCGATTGATTTTGTACCAGCCACAGACCCGATACTAACCCACCCAATGCCAAAAACAATCCTAGAATAGTGGGGATTCTAATTTCCCGAATGTTCATTTTTAATCCTTTCTAATTGTTCAAAAACCTTAATATTCATTGTTGAGTCAATCGGCTTTAGGTGTTTTTCTACCTCCGTAGTGACGCTCACGTTTACGTAAGCTCTATACACCTCCAAACCAACCCATGTGGCGATGGTTATTAACGTCGAAATTAATAGTACCACAATATCCTTATCTATTCCCCTTTTTTTCATACTTGAGAATTAATTTTGGGTAAATAACCCACCTCAGCCGTAATTGTTAGTTCCAACCCGCCCTCCTTATTTAGCGAAATAATAACCTCTTTAAAGATAACCAGCCGGCTCATTTTTTCAATAGCCGAAACAGTATTCCGAATCTGCTCATAGGTCCCGGAACCCTTTAACTCAAACTTCACTCCAATAACTCCCTCCGGCATCAACGGTTTTTCCGTAGATTGTTTAGCAGGATCAGTCTGAACCACCAAGGCCTTAGGGATTTTATCTACCGTTAGGGACTTAATGATAATTCCTCCCTCAGAGGCCACACTTCCAACCTCAGAAACCAAGCTTTCCCAATTCGCATCGTCAGGCAATGCTTCATCCAGCAGCGGCAGCTTTTCTTTCACGGAGTCTAATGTCTTCAGGGCAGTTGTTACGCTTAACGTCTTATCATCCAATTTTTGCGATATTTCTTTTTGTTGTTGAATTTGACCTAGTAAGGTTGAAATGGTTACCAGGGTTGGCCTTAACGCCAGAACCATCAAAATTATAAGAAGTATCAGCGACAAAACCACCCACATGCTGGCCGCCCACAAAGGCTGACTATGAACTGACTGTAGGTATCTTCGATACCTGCTCAAACTGCTTTTGTAATCGAGTGCCATTTAGTTTGCTTTTTCGGCAGTTAATCTAAATCTGATGCCGTTAATGCTATCGTTTGTCAACGCTGACACGTCTACACTTGCCCATTTCAGATCAGCAGACATGGAGGCCAATAATTGACCCATGACTCTTTCATCTAAAGTGACCGCCGAAATCGCCAATCCCTTAGGGGAGACAGATCTAACCTTCATTGTTATCTCCACCGGCACCGTTTGTTCCAAATAATCCAAAGCGTCGACCACTTCTCCTCGGGTGTTTAAGATTTGTTCAACCAGTCTCACTTTCTTCTGTACTGCCAAAAATTCCTGCTGCTGGCCTTCCTGTAATTGCAAAAAACTTACCTGTCCGTTGATTTGCTCATTCAAATTTCTTAAATCTTCATCAAGTTTGAATCTGGATAGAAAGGCCAAAATTACCACCAACTCAGTCAAAATGATAATGTATCGACCCGTAGTTACGGCCCATTTCAAGAATCGACCCCAAAAACTGGATTCAAAATCCGAAGGAGGCAACAGATTCACTTTGGGACTGGGGGCAGACATACACCCAGTATATCAACTTCACTTTTTCCAAACCAGAGCAGATAGTCTCGACTTAATTCTCGAAGCCTTGTTTTTGTGTACAATTTTTCCCTTTACAGCCTTGTCTAGGGTCGAAAAAACCTCCACCAATTTCTTTTCAGTGGGTTTCTTTCTCATAGCAGAAATAGCCTGCTTAAAGGCACTCTTAACCCTCAGATTAATAGCCTTTTTTCTTTTATCAGCTCTTAATTTACGAATGGCGTTTGGAATTACTGGCATAATACCCCTGTTTTCTGGCTTCTAACCGCCATATAATAACACACATGCGGGAACTTATCAAAAACGGATCTTCACTTCTCTTTCGGCGTCAAACCAATATTTTGTCTGCAGCTTTCGTAATTATGGCTACCTATGCAGCCGCTCACTTGATTGGTTTGTTAAAAACCCGCCTGTTAATCAGCGTATTTTTTGGCGACAAAGCGAACCTTTTAGATGTCTATTATGCCGCTTTCGTCATTCCCGACACTCTCTTCCAGCTTTTGGTGATCGGATCTTTGTCGGCAGCTTTTATTCCGGTATTTTCCAGGCTCCTGACAAAAAAGGAAGACGAGGCTTGGTACGTAGCCGGAGTGTCGCTAAACTTGGTCTTAGTCTCTTTCACCATCCTCTCCATACTCATCTTTATTTTTGCTCCCTGGCTATCTCGACTAATTGCTCCCGGATTTGATTCCCATCAGATATCTACCATGACTTCTTTGTTAAGGGTCATGTTGACCGCTCAGATTTTCTTTTGCATTTCAGGTTTTCTCACCGGCATAATTCAATCACATCAAAGATTTTTGATTCCCGCCCTAGCGCCCATTGTCTACAATTTGGGAATAATCCTCGGAACCATTTTCCTAACACCCTTTTTCGGCATTTTTGGTCCTGCCATTGGCGTAGTCATTGGAGCTGCCCTGCATATGTCTATCCAGCTGCCACTCGCCTTCAGGTTGGGTTTTAGATTTATACCCGCATTTTCATTTACTCACGCCGGAATAAGGGAGATCGTTCACCTAATGCCTCCCAGGGCTTTGGCCTTAGGTATTGACCAGATAGAACAGTTCATTGCCGTCATCCTTTCCTCATTGTTGCCATCGGGCTCCCTTACCATGTTTAACGTTGCCCGTCTGTTATATGCGCTCCCTATGTCCTTGTTTGGTGTCACCATAGGTCAAGCTGCCCTCCCCGCGCTTTCTCGGTTATCTGGCGAAGCTGACCGAAAAACTTTTCGTCGTACACTTCTGGATTCGCTTCTCCAAATAACTTTTTTCACCCTACCAACCAGCGTATTGTTTATCGTCCTTCGTGTCCCTATTGTTCGTATAGTATTTGGAGCCAAATCGTTTCCTTGGTCTGCCACCATTCTCACTGGTAAGATTTTAGCCATTCTTTGTATATCCGCCACTTTTGCATCCCTGATGCAATTATTAATCAGGGCCTTTTATGCGCTTCACGATACTAAAACACCGCTGTTAATAGGAATTTTTTCAGCGATATTCGACGTCATATTAGGGATATTCCTGGTTAAGTTCCTAAATCTTGGTTCTGTGGGGCTCGCTTTGGCCATTTCCCTTACTGCCATAATTGAAACCATACTGTTGTTTAGTATCATTTTCCCCAAAATCAGATCTGACAACTGGACCACCGCCAGATTCATAATTTCTTTTCTTAAAATTACCATCACGGGCTTGATAACCGGACTTAGTTTGTGGGTACCCATGCGCTTATTGGATAAATTTGTTTTTGATACCACCCGGACTCTTCCTTTAGTCGCCCTGACGGCAATAACCTCTCTTATTGGTTTTTCGGTCTACCTCCTTCTGTCCTATTTTTTCAGGGTAGAGCAATTAAAAACCTTTATTCTGTTAGTAAAAAGAATGTCCGATATCAAACAAACATTATTGCCTCAAAGTAAAGAAGCCTTAATGGTTTCAGCTTCGGATCAGAATTAACCTCCCGAACTGTTAAAATAGCCCCATGCAAAACATTCGCAACTTTGCCATTATTGCCCATATCGACCACGGTAAATCCACCTTGGCTGATCGCATGCTGGAGATTACTGGCACTATTTCCAAGCGGGACATGCAAAACCAAATATTGGACAGCAACCCCATCGAAAGGGAGCGGGGGATAACCATTAAATTAGCCCCTGTTCGCATGAATTACTCACTAAACGGGAATGACTACATTTTAAATTTGATAGATACTCCGGGTCACGTCGATTTTTCGTATGAAGTCAGCCGCTCACTGGCTGCCTGCGAAGGAGCCATCCTTTTAGTTGATGCCACCCAAGGGGTCCAGGCCCAGACTCTCGCTCATTACCACGAAGCCACCAAATTAAATCTCCCCATCATTCCAGTAATCAATAAAATCGACGTTAACACAGCCGACATTCCCGGTGCAGTCAGCCAAATGCAGGACATCTTCGGATTTAAACCTGAGGAGCTAGTTTACGTATCAGGAAAAACCGGCCTCGGAGTTCCAGAACTGCTGGAGACGGTAATCAAAAAAATTCCTTCCCCAACCGGAGCTGCACAAGGAGAGCTTCGGGCTTTAGTTTTTAACTCCAACTTTGATACTCACCTTGGAGTAGTTGCTTGGGTTAGAGTAGTTGACGGAAGCATTAGTCCTCATCAGCAAATTATTTTAAAGGCCGCCAACATTAGTACTAATGCCATTGAAGTCGGGGTTTTTACTCCAACAAAAAAACCTACCGATATAATAAACGCCGGAGAAGTGGGTTATGTAGTAACCGGCCTGCGTGATATTTCAGATCTGAAGGTGGGAGACACCGTTTCAACTTCCACCTCAACGATTTCCTTACCGGGATATAAACCGATTCAGCCAGTGGTTTTCGTCAGTTTTTACCCGAACGACGGCGAAGACATTAATGTTTTAAGAGATGCCTTGTCAAAATTACGTTTGCAGGACAGTTCACTTCAATACACTCCGGAATTTTCACCTGCCCTCGGAAATGGCTTCCGGGTAGGCTTACTGGGTTTGTTGCATGCCGACATAGTTCAGGAACGATTGGAACGGGAATTTAACTTAAGTTTAATTGCAGCGGCTCCGTCCGTGGGTTATCAGATTGTTACCAAATCAGATCAACTCATTTCCATTTCTCGCCCCATGGATTTACCTGATCCGTCTATTGTCGCCGAAATAAAAGAGCCAGTTATAAATCTCTCTGTTTTTGTTCCGGAACGGTTCATTGGCGCAGTTATGCAACTTTGTCAGGACCATCGCGGGAGTCTGATAAATATAGAATATTTAGGCAAACTGGCTCACCTCTCATACTCGTTACCCATGTCCGAACTGATTCATGGATTTTATGATCAGTTAAAAAGTATTTCTCAGGGTTTTGCGACCTTGGATTATGAACTTAGTGGTTTTGTGGCCGCTGACTTGGTTAAGTTGGACATTTTGATCTCTGGGGACAAAATAGATTCGCTTTCCCAGATTGTGCCCAAATCAAAATCTCCACAAATAGCCAGGGATTTAGTAGAACGCCTTAAAAATATAATTCCCAAGCAGCAATTTGAAATTGTCATCCAGGCGGGAATCGGAAGCCATATATTAGCCAGAGCAGATATCAAAGCATTCAGGAAAGATGTCATAGCCAAACTATCAGGAGGAGACCAAACCAGAAAAGACAAATTACTCAAAAAGCAAAAGAAAGGTAAAGCCCGCATGAAACGTATGGGAAAAATTGACCTACCCCAAGAAGCTTTTCTTTCAATTCTTCGCCTCTAATTCTACTATTGCCACCGAATTGGGAGACATCGGCACGCTAGTTTGTAAGATCGCTTCGGTTGTTGCCACTTCCACGGTTCTTTTTATACCACCAACCATTTCGACAGTCAGGTTAAACAATTTGTCATTCAGTCCTAAAAAGCTTACCGGTACCACTTCACTGTGTGTTTGTTTGGGATCATAGTTCACCAATAATACCTGATACTTAGATCCATTCTTTGCCCCGATCGCTTTTACCCACGATCCTTCGCCGGTAACAGATAACCTGTTTTCTCCCAATCGTGACAAAAACTGCAACGACTCATATCTCGGCTTCCCAATCACTCCCCAATTCCCGCTCACTGAAAAACCAAATCCATATTTTATTTTTCCCATTAATTCTCGTGCCGTAGCAACTGTATAAGCAGCCCCTAATATGTTGTCATTATTTCCGCCCATTTCGCTTGATGGTCCCATCTCCGAAACAATTTTTTCCACATGGGATAAATACGGATAGCTATTTACCCATAAATCTATGCTTTTTACATCCTCAGCGTACTTAAGCAAATCCAGATCATATCTATGATAGGAAAAGAAATCCATTCGCAGTTTATTCTGCATCACATACCGAAACATTCCGTCTAACCAATTCTTATATAGTCCGGTAGTTGCTGGTCCTCCCAGTTTATATGCCTTAACTCCGTTAGCTCTGGCCGCCCCCAAAGCCGCATAGTAATATAAAACTCGATAATCTTTCTTTCCTCCGATTTTCCAGTTTCCGAATAAATCCGGCTCATTCCAAACTTCATAATACACATCGCTTAATCCCAACTCTCCGCTGTAGTGTTCGATGGTTTTTTGTACCACCAGACTCCACTCTTGCCAGTCTTTTGGCTCAGACAGGATATCTCCAGATGAGATCGCGACAGGCATGTATGACAGGGAAAAGAAAGGCCTTGCTCCCACTGCAACGATTTCTTCCACTAACTTATCCAACTCGGTCCAGTTAAACACTAATCCGCTGTCATTTCTCGACACCACATTGAACAAATCATAAATGTGGTCGATTCTCAAATATTTAGGACCGAGCACCTGTACTTTCGATTCGTGTCCTTGTAAAAAAGCTTTCAAATTATCTCCGCCCTGAGCCAGAGCTGTCCAGGGTTTTGGCATCGGCCCTAAAACCCTATCAGACTCAACCGCTATGGCGGACAGTCGCCCCTCGGCTCCCACAACATAGCGAACTAGCGAATTGGTTAATCGTAAAATTCCCGGAAGTAATAGCGCCATCAACACCACCCCCAAAAAGGACGTCCATTGTTCGCGATTCTTTGCTTTCTCCACCATCTGATTTTATAGCTCTTACTTGCTAAATAAAAGGCCCGCCACACTTTCGTTTTAATCTGAAAAGCTATAGAATAAGGCTTATAAATTGTGAAAAACAAAAAAGTTGTATTGATTACCGGAGGAAGTGATGGTTTGGGGAAGATAATCGCCCAGAGGCTAGCCGGAAACCATCGTGTAGTCATTCTGTCTCCGACGCAAAATAAACTTCAGGAAGTTGCCAAAAAACTAGGATGCGAATACGTTGTTGCTGATGTATCTGATTTTTCTGCTCTGGAAAAAGCAGTAGAAAAAGTTATCAACAATCACAGCAGAATTGACTGTTTAGTTAATTGCGCTGGGCTGTGGATTCAAGGAGAGCTGGAGTACAACGATCATCAAAAAATTGATGCAGTTCTTAGGGTAAACACAATTGGAACCATATTCGCCACAAAAGCTGTTACGACTCAAATGAAAAAGCAGCGTGCTGGGTTAATCGTCAATATAAACTCCCTAAGCGGCGTTTTAACAAAAGAAGAACGAGCCGTTTATGTTGCCTCGAAGTTCGCTGTAACCGGTTTTACAAGATCGATTCAGTCTGAACTTTCCAAATACGGAATCTGTGTTACCGGAATTTTGCCTGGGGGCTTAAAAACAACTATGTTCGATAAAGCCGGAAATCCTAAAGATCAAACTGACTTTTTAGATCCTGACGAGGTGGCCAAAGTTGTCGAGTTCCTTTTAACAATTAATGCCCCAACCGTCTTACCAGAGATTTGGATCAAAAATCTTAATAACTAGCTCGGCTTGATTTCTCAATCCCCTTGACAACAATTAGCACTCATGTTAATTTATTGCTAATTATGAATTTGACCAATCGCCAGACCCAAATTTTAAAAGCAGCCATCGAAGAGTATATTTCCACGGCTGAACCGGTCTCCAGTGAACAAATTGAAAAAAAATATAATCTTGGTGTTTCCCCCGCAACCATCCGAAACGAAATGGCTTACTTAACCACAGAGGGATTGCTGCGTCAGCCCCACACTTCAGCAGGACGCATCCCCACCTCAATGGCCCTTCGTTACTACGTAGACAATCTCATGCAGGAAAAACAAATGAGCGTTGCCGAAGAAGTCTCGGCCAAGGAAAAAGTATGGGATTCCCGCTTTGACTTTGATCGCTTGATGCGACACACTTCACTGGCACTGTCTCAACACACCAAAAATTTAAGCCTTGCCGCCACCGACGAAGGTGACATTTATTTTGCTGGGGTTTCTCACATCCTCGACATGCCGGAATTTTTTGACATAGATGTCACTCGGACAGTTCTTTCTCTTTTAGATCAACAGAATAGATTAAGTGAACTTTTTTTTCAAAAAAACTATAGTCAGGATCCGGTTCATATAATTTTCGGAGCTGATTTGGGCTGGCCGTATTTTGAACCTGTTGGAATGGCCTTCGTTCATTTTAATGCTGGCCACGACCGCAGAGGCTCGTTAGCGGTTGTTGGACCCTGTAGATTGGATTTTCCCAGAGTGATTCCTACACTTAAATACTTTTCCGGATTGATTAATGAATTTAATTCCAACTGGTAAATATGGGCAAATCAAAGACGCAACCACAACCAAAAACTGAAGAACTTCAAAAACAGATAACTGTTTTAGATGAAAACTGGAAAAGGGCTCTGGCTGATTATCAAAATCTTGTCAGAAGAGTAGAAAACGACAAAAAAGAATTTAGTAAAATGGCCAATGCTAATCTGATTGCGCGACTAATTCCCTCCCTGGATATCATTCAACTTGCGGCCGGACACAATCCGGACATGGGCCTCCAGATGGCCGCTAAGCAATTTTCGCAAGCCCTCTCAGAAGAAGGATTATCCACCATTGAGCCGCAAGTAGGCAGCCAATTTGACCATACTGTTCACGAATGTGCAGAAACAATGGAATTGACAGATGACCACAAAGAGAATACGATTTTCGAAGTCGTCCTGAAGGGATACAGATTGGGCGATTATATTTTGCGCCCGGCTCGCGTAAAAGTTTACAAAAAGTTATCTCAGCAGGTTAATTAATAAATAAATAATATGAGTAAAATAATTGGTATCGATTTAGGCACCACCAACAGCTGTGTAGCTGTAATGGAAGGTGGCGTTGCCAAAGTAATTCCGGCCGCTGACACTGGTCGTAATGTTACCCCGTCAGTAGTTGAACCTGTAAAAAACTTGGTGGGAGATGTGGCCAAAAGACAGATAATTCTTAATCCCAAAAACACTGTCTATAGCATTAAACGCCTTATGGGCCGAAAAGTTTCTGACGCCGAAGTCAAACGGACTCATGAGATGGTTCCCTACAAAATTGTGTCCGGAAAAGACGGTATGGCCTGTGTGGAAGTAGCCGGAAAACAATACACGCCTCAGGAAATTTCCGCTAAGGTTCTCCAAACCATGAAAGCGCACGCAGAAGCTTACCTTGGCACTTCAGTTGACAGCGCTGTAATCACCGTTCCGGCCTATTTTGACGATTCACAGCGTCAGGCCACTAAGCAAGCAGGCGACATTGCCGGTCTGAAAGTTGAGAGAATAATCAATGAACCAACTGCGGCCGCTTTGGCCTATGGATTGGATAAGAAGAACGCACACACTGTGGCTGTATATGATCTGGGTGGCGGCACGTTTGATATTTCAATTCTCGAATTAGGCGATGGAGTTTTTGAAGTCAAAGCCACCAATGGAGATACACACCTCGGTGGTGATGACTTTGACGAAAAGATCATGCAATGGATTGTTGATGAATTCAAAAAAGACAATGGGATCGATTTGAAAAAAGACGTTCAGGCTTTGCAAAGAGTCAGGGACGCGGCAGAAAAAGCCAAGATTGAACTTTCATCCAGCATGGAAGTTGAAATCAACCAACCATACATCACACAAAAAGATGGTCAACCGCTTCATCTTAATTTAAAACTCACTCGGGCCAAGCTGGAATCAATTGTTGATGAACTGATCCAAAAAACCACAGTTCCCGTAAAAGCCTGCCTTAAAGATGCCAAGAAAAACTTCTCCGAAATTGATGAAGTAGTTTTGGTTGGGGGAATGACCCGCATGCCAAAAGTTGTCGAAACAGTTAAATCTCTTTTTGGCAAAGAACCAAACCGAAGTGTTAACCCTGATGAAGTTGTGGCAATCGGTGCAGCCATCCAGGGTGGAGTCCTGACCGGAGATGTAAAAGATGTGGTTCTTCTGGATGTTACTCCGCTTACCTTAGGCCTGGAAACTCTGGGAGGCGTGTCCACTCCACTAATCGAAAGAAACACCACCATCCCTACAAGCAAATCTCAGGTCTTTTCAACTGCGGCAGACAGTCAAACCTCTGTGGAAATACATGTCTTACAAGGTGAAAGACCTATGGCCTCAGATAATAAAACTTTGGGCAGATTTATTTTGGACGGAATCCCACCGGCTCCTAGAGGTGTTCCTCAGGTTGAGGTTACGTTTGATATCGACGCTTCCGGCATTCTTAAAGTCTCAGCCAAAGACCGTGCTACCAGTAAGCAGCAACACATCACCATTACCAACAGTACCAATTTAGACGAAAAGGAAGTTGAGCGCATGCGTTCAGAAGCCGAAAAGCATCAAGCCGAAGATGCTGAGAAGAAAGCTAAAATCGAAGCCCGAAATCAGGCCGACTCCTTAATTATAACTGCCGAAAAAACAGTTAAAGACGCAGGTGACAAAGCCCCGGCAGATTTGAAAAAAGAAGTTGAAGACAAGTCCAAAGCCTTAAAAGACATCCTCGACTCTGGATCAAAAGAAGAACTGGAATCTAAATCCAAGGACCTTTTAGATTCTCTACAAAAGTTAGGAGCCAGCTTGTATCAACAGTCAACCCCTCCCCCAGGTGAAGAACCTCAACCAAAAACGGACACCAAATCCGACGCCAAGCCGGAAGAGGGTGAAGTAGTAAACTAGTAACCCCAGTGTATAGATGGGTCGGCGACTTCCAACAACACTTAACGGTATAGGCTGTTACAATAACACTTCACGATTTTTATATCAGACCGTAATCAAGTTGACAATAAAAAAACCCGGATTTCTCCGGGTTTTTTAGAAAACTTACTTTTCAGCTTTCGGTTTTGCCACATTTACGGTCATATTACGACCCTCAAGTGGTTGGTTATTGAACATTTCAATTGCCTTTTTGGCTTCTTCATCAGTTGCCATTTCCACAAATCCAAAACCTTTGCTTCTACCTGTGAACCTATCGGTTAACACGACAGCATCAGTTACGGTACCGGCTTGACTAAAGTGTTGCTTCAGTAAATCAGTAGTGACTGACCAAGAAAGATTTCCTACAAACAATTTTTTATTATTAATACTCAGTCACCCCCATCAGACAAAACAAATACAATAACTGTATTTTACCACAACTAAGGTCATTTTATAGTTTCCATCTGGCAAATATTCCGGCTGGTAAAATTCTCCCTCCCACACTTTCTTTTAATCCCAATTCTCCACTCTCCACGTTTTCTTTCATCACGTCAGTCAGCAAATTTTCCACAGCCAGATGTGACAAATCAGCCGTGTATGCATTTATCAGGAAAAACAGGGGAGTCTCGGAAAGTATTTCTCGGCAAGCATGAGCCAGTTTGGGTAGATTGTTTTCCAGTTTCCAAACCTCGCCCGATACCCCTCTTCCAAACCTGGGAGGATCCATGATAATGCCGTCATATTTTGCCCCTCTTCGAATTTCCCGTTGCACAAATTTAATTGCGTCGTCCTGAATCCATCTGATGCTATCTTTAGCAATTCTTGACAATTTAGCGTTTTCCGAAGCCCACATCATTGCCGGCCTGGAGGAGTCTACGTGTGTGACCTGAGCTCCGGCCATAGCTGCTGCCATGGTTGCCCCGCCCGTGTATGCAAACAAATTGAGAACTTTTTTGTCGTGACCTTTACCTTGCGACTTTAGTATTTGTGTAATCCAATCCCAATTTACCGCTTGTTCCGGGAACACACCCACATGTTTAAACTCAGTTGGTTTCAGATTGAACACCATCTTGTCGTACGAAATTTTCCACTCAGTCGGTGGTGAGCTACTAAATCTCCACTCTTCACCGGTAAAAATTCCCTCAGCCTTTTTCCACAAGTCCTCCGATTTCTTATTCCAGATAATTCTTGGTTCGGGACGGGTTACTATAAAACCGCCAAATCTTTCCAGTTTCTCACCGTTACCACTGTCCAGCAACTCATAATCTCTCCATTGGTCTGCGATTAATAAACTTGTCATTATAAAACTAGACCTAAACTCTCCTTCGCTTTTTCGGCCTGGCTCCATTATGTGCCATTGGGGTGACGTCGGCAATTAGGGACATTTTCATTCCTGCAGCTCGAAGTGCTCGTAGAGCAGCGTCACGACCCGCACCTGGCCCTTTTAAAAACACTTCTACCTCTTTTACACCTAACGTCATTGCTTTCCTGGCTGTTGCCTCAACGGCAGTTGTGGCTGCAAACGGAGTAGCTTTTCTGGCCCCTTTAAACCCCGACGCACCAGAAGAACCCCAGGCCACCACGTTTCCGGAAGAATCAGAAATGGATACCAACGTATTGTTGAAAGTTGCCGTGATATTTACTCTGCCGGTCATTATTCCTTCTCCTTCTTGGCTGCATCGACCTTAGCTAACACCTCTTTTTTCAAAGCTCCGATTGTCATTCTCTTACCCCTCTTGGTTCTGGCGTTGGTTCTTGTTCTCTGCCCTCGGACCGGTAATCCTCTTGAATGTCTCATTCCGCGATACGTACCGGTTTCTTTTAGCCGGGTAATGTTTAAAGCTACTGCCTTTCTCAAGTCTCCTTCAACCTTTAGGGATTCAACTACTTTTTGTAGCCTGGCCACTTCTTCGGTGGTCAGATCATGAACTCTTTTTGCCGGTTCAATAACCGCCCTTTTTAAAACATCGTAAACATTGGTTCTTCCTATCCCATATATATAGGTCAGTGAGATGTCCACTCGTTTTTTTTCTGGAATATCGATTCCTGCAATTCTAGGCATATTACTTATCCTTGGCGCTGTTTATGTTTTGGATTGGTGCAAATAACAAACAAAACACCCTTCCGCTTGATAACCTTGCAGTTTTTACATCTAGATTTAATTGACGCTTGAACTTTCATTTATTACTTTATTTTATAAATAATCCGCCCTCTTGATTTATCCAGAGGACTTATTTCAAAACGCACTCTGTCGCCGGGCATTAGTCTTACGTAGTGAAGACGCATGCGGCCGGCAATAGTGCACAGCAGTGACTGACCTACCAAAAGGCTATCTCCAGCCGAGTCGATTTTTACCCTAAACATGGTGTTAGGTAAATTCTCTAAAACGACTCCTTCAGCGACGAAATTCTTCTGGTCGGTCATTATTTAGGCTCAGTTAGAACAACAGTGCCCTGATTGGTCACGGCCACACTATGCTCAAACAGCCCTGATATTTTACCATCAGCCGTGACTATTGTCCAACCATCGTCATTTTTGTACTCAACATCAAACACCCCCTCGTTGTACATCACTTCGATAGCCAGGGTCATTCCGGCTACAATGGTAGGGGAATGCTGTCCGTCGCCCATATCAAAGCATGGAATGGCAGGCTGTTCGTGCAGTTGTCGGCCCACTCCGTGACCAGTAAGAGCTCTTACCACGCTGTACCCTCCACTCTCTACTCCACCTTGCATCGCCCTTGAAATATCGACTATCTTTTTGCCTGGTTTTGCTTGCGCAATCGCCATTTTTAAAGCCTGCCGTCCCACATCCAAGAACTTTTGCACTTTTGGGTTCTTTCCGGCCACAACAGTTGTGGCCGTGTCGGTATGAAAGCCCTTATAAAACAGCCCTACATCTATTCCTACCTTATCACCTTCTTTAATTACTCTTTCGTCTGGAATGCCATGAACGACCACCTCGTTTATATTAATGCACGTGGCATGGTGGTAGCCGGGTACCATTTTAAAAGACGCCTTTCCTCCTGTTTTTTGAATTTTTTCATCAGCGAGTTTTTCCAGATCTATAGCTTTCACACCGGGTATTATGGCCGCTGCCACTTCTTGCCTGATTTCCCCCAAAAGCCTACCCCCTTCAGCCATAATTTTAATCTGCTCATCAGTTTTAAGCTCAAATTTATCCATTCAGACCTAGCCTTTCTACAATTTCTTTATGAATTTCTTCAATGGACCTTTCCCCATTTATTTCTAGTAAAATTCCATCCTCTTCCGCTTTCTGTTTTACCTCTTTGGTAAAACCCCACGTCAGCCTTTTTTTAATAGCATCAGGTGAATCATCTGCTCTTTGCACCAGCTCGCCACCGCACGCACATACATTTCCCCTCGGAGAAGGATTGGTTATCAAGTTGTAAACATTACCGCACTTAAGACATGTTCTCCGTGACGAAAGACGTCTTACAACCTCTTCTTCAGAAATCCAAATATAGACTAATCTATCAATTTTTTGTCCCAGAAGCCCCAATAAATATTTCAACAAATCGTATTGTTTCACATTTCTTGGGGTTCCATCAAACAAATATCCATTTGGGCTGGGGATACTCAACTTTTCAGTCAACACTTTTTCTAAAATCTCATCTGATACTAATTTTCCTTCTGACAGAGTTTTGCTGATTTCCTCTGCCAGGGGACTATCTGAGGCCGATATGGCCCTCAATATTCTTCCTGTTTCAATATGTGAAAATCCATACTTTTCAACTAACATTTCAGCTTGAGTTCCTTTTCCTGACCCTTGAGGCCCCAAAATCACCAAATTCATACTATAAAAATCCTTCGTAACTCCTAACCAACAGTTGAGATTGTAATGATTTAGTTGTTTCTAAAACCACGGACACCACGATTAAAAGTCCGGTGCCGCCGATAGAGAGAGTGGGAATATTTAAAATTTCTTGCGCAATAGCCGGTAAGATAGCTATGGCTCCCAAAAACAAAGCTCCGGCAAAGGTTATTCTATTCAAAACTCCCGATAAATAGTTTGCCGTGGCTTCACCAGGTCTCACCCCGGGTATGAAGCCGCCATACTTTTTCAAATCATCCGCAATTTTCTCCGGATTAAATACGATAGCAGTATAAAAATATGTAAATGCGACGATCATCACAAAATAAATTAGGTTATATTGCCATCCGCCAGGCTCCATAAATTTCACGACCGCCCTGGCAACATTTGCTAAAGCGGGATTTGGTACCTGTTCAATAAATCTTCCCACCATTGATGGCAAAAGTACCAGCGACACTGCAAAAATAATTGGAATTACTCCAGCCTGATTTACTCTCAACGGAAGATGGGTCGATTGGCCGCCGTATATTTTCCCCGCCTTTACTCTTTTTGCATATTGAACCACAATGTTTCTTGAAGCTTCATTCATAAACACTACTCCCGCTACCACCAGCAAACCAGTTGCCCCAAATACTAACAGATTTCCTAAATTCAGTGTCTCTAAAGTTACCGCAGTTTGTCCTAAAGTAACGGGAAGTCGGCCGACAATGCCGGCAAAAATTAACAGACTGATTCCGTTTCCAACACCGTATTCAGTAATTAATTCTCCTAACCATACCGTCAAAATCGTACCGGCTGTCATGGTAATAATTAAGGCCAAAAGCGAAGCCGGGTCTAAACTGGAAAATACACCCTGACTTTTTAATAAAAAATACATTCCAAAGGCCTGCAAAATAGCGATTGGTACTGTGATTAGTCTGGTGTACTGATTTACAATTTCTCTCCCGTACTCTCCTTCTTTCTGTAACTCTTCCAGTTTGGGAAAAATAACTGTCAACAGCTGCATAATAATTGAAGCATTAATATAAGGCCCTAATCCCAAGGCCACCAAACTGAAATTTGCCAAAGTTCCTCCGGAGAATATATCCAAAAGGCCCAATAGCTGGCTTGAGGAGAACAAGTTTTTCAAAGCAATTCTATCAACTCCTCCCACCGGTACATGAGCTAAAAACCTATAAGCCAAAAGCATAAGTCCAGTAAAAATCAGCTTCCTTCTCAAATCTCGGGCGCTCCAGATTTGTCTTAGTGTTCTGGACAGTTTATTCATGATTTATTTCTTACGCAATTTTACCGCCTGCTTTCAGAATCTTCTGCTTTGCGGCTTCAGATACTGCCACTTTCACTTCCAAAGCCTGTTTGATCTCTCCTTCACCTAATATTTTTACAAAACCCACCTTGCTATCAACTACCCCCTTTTTAATCAAAGCCTCCAGAGTTACTGCGGTACTGGCAGGCCAGTCCGAAAGCTTAGTCAGATTGAGTATTACTGGTTTTTTACCCCAGGGTTTCATTCTCCCTTTTCCGCGAAGTAACGGCAACCTTTTGATAAACGATTTTTTTACCTTTGTCCCCTCAAATATTTCCGGAATACTTCCTCTGGCTTTCTGCCCCTTTGTTCCTCGACCGGAAGTATGCCCGCCTTTTCCAGACCCATAACCACGACCCACTCTTTTTGCAGATCTTTTTACGCTTTTAGGAAGATTTGACAAATTCATGCTACGATTTTTTGGTTGTTGGTAACATCTTTAGTCGACTCAAGGCCTCCAGGGTTGCATATACATTACTGATTTTATTTGAAGTCCCTAAGATTTTCCCAATGACGTCTTTTATGCCGGCAGCTTCGACAACCGCCCGCACCGATCCGCCAGCGATCACTCCGCTACCGGCCGGGGCTGGCTTCAACATGATTCTGGCAGCTCCCAGTTTGATTCTGATTTCATGGGGGATGGTGGTTCCCCTCATGGGCACTTCAATCATCCTCTTTTGTGCATAGCTAATCCCTTTTTTCATTGCTGATGATACATCAGCTGCTTTTCCTAGTCCCACTCCTACTTTCCCTTTTCTGTCCCCAACTACAACCAAAGCCGCAAATCCCACGCGATTACCCCCCTTGGTTTTTTTGCTCACCCGGTTTATCTGTACAACTTTTTCTTCGAACTCTTTTTCCGATGAATCGGAATTTCTAGGTTGAAACATATTTTAAAAAGACAATCCGCCCTCCCTTGCAGCGGTAGCCAATAATTTTACCTTACCATGATATTTGTAACCACCCCGGTCTAAAGCCACCTCAATTATTTTAAGTTTTTTGGCTTTTTCAGCGATTTGTTTTCCCGCAGCCACAGCATCGGTGTTTTTCACTCCGGCCACAGTATTTCCGGTTTTCAGATCAATCAGCTGGGCATAAACAAATTTGTTACTTCTGGTTACAACCAGTCTGTGTCCTCTGGAAGTTTTATCCAACTTGCCGCGTATCGCAGCAACTCTTCTGATTCTGGTTTGACTATATCGTGTCGGCATATTATTAAGCTCCTACTTTAGCAGCCTTTCCGGCTTTTCGTTTAATAACTTCATTTTCATACTTAAAGCCCTTGGCTTTATAGGGATCAGCCGGCTTAAGGCCGCGGATTCTTGCCGCCACTTCGCCCACCAGCACCTTATCGGCTCCCTTAACAGTAATTTTATTTTCCTTAACTTCAAAAGAAATTCCGGTGAGCGGTTTAATTACCACCGGATGGGAAAAACCTAAAGCAAGTTGCAACTCAGATCCGTTGGTAGTGGCTCTGTATCCAGTTCCAGATAATTCTAAAACCTTCGACCAACCATCAGTTACGCCAACCACCATATTGGAGATTAATGTTCTGGTTAGACCGTGAATGTTTCCGAAGTTAACGTCATCAACTTTTATTTTCATCTCTCCGCCATTAATCTCAACCTTAGCTTCGTTGTGTAAGCTAATTTTCAAGGCCCCCTTGGGTCCTTTGACCACCACTTCATTTCCCTGAACTTCTACTGTTACAGTCTCAGGAATTTTTATGGGTAATTTACCAATTCTAGACATATGTTTACTACCACACTCTGGCGAGGATCTCTCCGCCCATATTTAACTTTCTAGCCTGCTTATCACTCATTATTCCTTTTGGGGTTGTCACAATGTTTATTCCCAGTCCACCCAAAACCCGGGGAAATTCATGTGCTCCGCAGTATATTCTGGCCCCCGATTTGCTTACTCGGGAAATGCCTGTAATAGCAGGGGACTTACCCTGATATTTAAGCTCGACCACGATTTTGTTGTCCGCAACTTTAATTCCTTTTACATATCCGGTTTCAACTAAAACTTTAGCTACCCCCACAATCACCTTTGTTGACGGCCCTTCCACCTCGTTCACTTTGGCGGTGTAACCATTTCTTACCCTAGTTAAAAAATCTGATAATAAATCTGTTACCATGATGCCTTTCTTACTCCGGGGAGTTCTCCTTTGTTGGCCAACTCTCTAAAACAGAGTCTGCACAAGCCAAAAAGGCGTAAGTAACCTCTTGGTCGTCCACACAGGTTACACCGATTACGGTACTGAGTCGAAAACTTTAAACCGTTAATTTGTTTTACAATTTTAGATGTTTTTGCCATATGATTAAGACGCATTTGCCTTTTCAAAAGGCATACCCAGTAAAGCCAGCAACTTTTGAGAGATTTTAGCATCGCCACCCGAAATCACAAAAGAAATTTCCAAGCCTCTCACCCTGTCCACTTTAGAATAATCAATCTCAGGAAAAACTGTTTGTTCGGTAAGTCCCATCGTATAGTTCCCTTTTTTGTCAAAAGAGGTGAGTGAAACTCCCTGGAAATCTCTGACTCTGGGAAGGGTAATACTAAACAGTTTGGTCATAAAGTCATACATTCTCTTTCCCCGTAGAGTTACAGTTACCCCAACCGGATCACCTTCTCTGACTTTAAATCCGGCAATTGATAATTTGGCCGTGGTCACTTTTGGTTTTTGTCCCGAAATAACTGCCATTTGTTCACAAACTTTTTCTAAAACACCTTTGTCATGTGCGGCCTCTTTCAGTCCCACGTTAATTACCACCTTCATAACTTTAGGTACGGACATAACATTTACCAAGGAAAACTCCTTCATTAAAAGTGGCACAATGTTTTTTTGGTAATTTTCGTGTAAATTCATAAATTTAAATATCAGCATCACATTTGCGGCAAACTCTGATTTTTTTATCATCGACAAACCTGTATCCAACTCGGGTTAGTTGTTTGCATTTCGTGCAAACTAAGGCCACCTTAGATACCGCAATCGGCTTATCTAAAGTCAGAATTTCTCCCGGCTTACCCTCGCCTTGTGGTTTGCGGTGTTTCTTGTATTGATTCAGTCCAGGGATTAGGAGTGTCAACTCCTTAACAAACACCCGCTCAACCTTGCCTTGTCGGCCTCGGTCTTTACCGGTTAAAATTTGTACGTTATCTCCCTTTTTAATCTTCATAGTTAGAGCACTTCTGTAGCAAGTGATGCTATTTTGCTAAATTCTTTGTCTTTTACTTCACGGGCAATTGGTCCAAAAACCCGGGTTCCCCGCGGTTCATTGGACTTTGGATCAATAATCACGGCCGCATTATCATCAAATCTGATATAACTTCCATCTGCTCGACGTTTCTCTTTTCTGGTTCTCACAATAACGGCTTTAACTACCTCTGAATCTTTAACCACCCCGTTGGGATCAGCTTTGTCTACCACCGCCGTTACAATATCACCTACATAAGCGTAGGCTCGTTTCCATCCTCCGGTTACGTGAATGACTCTTAACCGTTTGGCGCCGCAATTATCGGCTGGTACTAAGATACTTCTAAGTTGCACCATATGCTTTGACTACTCCTTTAACTTTCCAGGCTTTGGTTTTGCTAATTGGTCGACAAGCCACCAGTTCTACCACATCTCCCACCTTAACTCCCAGCTCATCGTGGGCGTGATATTTTGTGTTTTTTCTGGTTCGTTTGTGATAGGTTGGATGGGCTACCAGCCGCGTCTCCTCAACCACAACGGTTTTTAGCATTTTATTTGATATGACTGTTCCGGTAACTGTTTTCATAAATATAGGTCTAAGATTTTACACTATTTAGCTTCATTTTGATATGTAAAATAGTTTTTACTCTGGCTAGTTCCTTTCGCAAATTGAACACTTCTCGGATATTTTTTAACCTTCCCACTTTTTGTTCTAATTTTTTCTTAGAAATTTCAGCGTATAGTTGCTTTGATTTTGAAATCAATTCAGTAACTGTCATGTCTGCCAGTGATATTTTAACTTCAGTTTTTTTTGATTTTTTTTCTGTTTGTTTCATATTTATTTCTCTACCAACTTAACCCCGAATGGTATTTTTGCGGAAGCATTTCTGAAGGCTTCTCTGGCTACATCAATAGTCACTCCGGCAATTTCAAACAATATTCGTCCAGGTTTAATTACAGCCACATATTGATGGATATCTCCCTTTCCGGAGCCCATTCTTACCCCCAACGCCTTTTTTGTGGTGGGTTTATCCGGAAAAACTCTAATCCAAATCTTTCCGCCCCTTTTAGTGTATTTGACTATCGCTTTTCTAGAAGCTTCAATTTGTCGTGATGTCAGCCACCCTCTTCCTACGGCCTTCAGCCCATATTCTCCAAAGGCCACTTCTGCTCCCCGGGTGGCATTCCCCGACATCTTTCCTCGAAACTGTTTACGATATTTTTGTCTTTTTGGTTGCAACATATTAGTTCCCCTTTTCTCCCCTACAAATCCACACTTTAACTCCGATATATCCGGATCTGGTCAACGATGGAACACTGGCATAATCCACGTCAGCTCTTAAAGTCTGCAATGGTACAGAACCCATTTGATACAATTCTTTTCTGGAAATTTCTGCCCCCCCGACTCTTCCGGCCAGTAGTATTTTTATTCCCAAGGCTCTGGCTTGAATTGTTCTTTCCATCGCCTTCTTGACTACCCGTCTGGCTGGCAATCTCTTTGCTAATTGATCTGCAATTTTTCCAGCTACCAAATACGCATTTAAGTCCGGTTCCTTTATTTCTTCGACCTGTAGGTCAATTTTAGGAGTATTCTTTTGATTCAAGGGGAAACCAAGAATTTCATAAATGAATTTTTTCAATTCCTCCAGTCCTGAGCCGCCCCTTCCGATCACCACTCCGGGTCTGGTCACAAAAATAATAACCCGCAGACTTTTTAAAGATCTTTCAATTTCCACTCTGGCTACCGATGCAATCGCTAATTTTTGCATTAATGCATCTCTTAATCGGACATCCGACATTAAATAATCCCTGTATCTTTTAGGGTTTGTAGTAAACCATCTCGACTTCCACAAAGCCGCTGGCTCAAGCGGTAATCGATATGCAACTGGATTAACTTTCTGTCCCATTTTATTTCTCCTTACTGACTAGTTTTAAAGTAATATGCGCCATTCTTCTTCTTTTGATACCTCTGTCAAACCTGGCCCCGTGTGATTTATCCATTCTCTTGGGTCCTCGGGGTCCTTCTTCAACCATTAAAGAAACCACTTTCAAACCGGCCGGGGATAACTGGAAATTGTTTTTCGCATTCGCCACTGCCTGTTTAAATACCAAAAGGAGGGGAGTAGCAGCCCTTTTTGATGTAACCGACAAATAATCAATTACTTTAACAGGATCCATACCCCTAACTGCATTTGCCACCAAGCGCAATTTTCTTGGGCTGCACCTGACAAAGCTAGCCTTGGCGACCACAGTTTTTAATTCTTCAATGTTCGATTTTGTGTTTTTCATATTTTTAAGTCTTGTCCATGGTGCGCTTAACTATTGCTCCATGACTTCTGAAAGTTCTGGTGGGAGCAAATTCTCCCAATCTATGGCCCACCATTGATTCACTTACAAATACATCTACAAACTTATTGCCCACGTGCACAGCGAAAGTTGTTCCGACAAAGTCGGGGGATATTTGACATTGTCTGGACCAGGTTTTAATAGCTTCCTTCTTACCCAATGACTTCATTTTAGCCACCTTAGATAGGAGCCTTTCATCGACATAGGGACCCTTTCGACTTGATCTGGCCATTAACTTTTCCTCCTTTGAGCAATTAACATATTTGAATATTTAGTTTTATTTCGGGTTCTTTTACCTCTAGCGGGCTTACCCCAAGGCGTCTTAGGATGCATACCTTCACCACTACGTCCTTCTCCACCTCCGTGGGGATGGCTGCGGGGATTTTGTGCAGTCCCTCTCACCGTTGGTCTGATACCCATATGTCTTTTGCGACCGGCCTTGCCAAAAACAATGTTCTTCCAGTCGACATTTCCCAGTTGTCCCACTGTCGCTCGACACGCAGGATCAAACCTTCGGATTTCACCTGAGGGCAATTTTACCAAAGCAAAGACATCTTCGAAACCCATAACAATGGCCATAGCACCGGCACTTCTTACCATTTGCGCTCCCTTTCCAGGGAAAATCTCCAAATTGTGAACCGGAGTTCCCACTGGGATTGCAGACAGCGGCAAGCAATTACCGGGTGTTACTGGGGCTGCTTCTCCACTCATGATCGTTTGGCCAACCGTCATACCTTCGGTCGCTAAGATGTATCTTTTTTCTCCGTCCGCATACTGCAAAAGTGCAATATTTGACGTTCTGTTTGGGTCATACTCAATTGCGTCAACTTTGGCAATCACCCCGTCTTTATTTCTGTTCCAATCAATACTTCTTAAAAATCTCTTTTCTCTGGCTCCCTGATGTCTGGTGGTAACTTTTCCTTCAGCGTTTCTCCCTGAATTCTTTGGCAAAATATAAGACAGAGATTTTTCCGGGCGCTTTTTTGACAACCAGGCACTGTCCACTCTGGAAGCAAACCGAAGCCCGGCTGTAATTGGTCTGTATTTTTTAATAGCCATATTTATTTTTCTGACTTCCCAACCTCAAATAAATCAATTGTTTTATCTCCGGCAACTGTGACAATGGCTTTCTTCCAGTCAGATTTTTGTGAAATAAGCCACTTTTTACCAGTCCGGTATGTTTTTCCGGGTACGACGATAGTCTGAACTGATACAACTTTTACATCAAAAGCCTTCTCCACCGCTTTTTTAACTTGAGTTTTGTTGGCGCTTACTTCTACCTGGAAAGTGTACTTTTTCTTTCCGGCCTCGGACACCGACTTTTCACTGATAATTGGTCTGATTAATATCATATTTTTAAGCCTTAAAAATTTCAGTAATTTTTTTGAGTCCGTTTTCAGTCAACAAAATCTGATTACTATTGAGAATATCGTAGGTGTTCAATTGCTCAGGACACATCACGATTACCAGGGAAATGTTTCGAAAAGTTCTAAATACTTCCGATTCCTCGCTCACCGCAACAACCAGCAACTTACCTTTAGGCTCAATTATTTTCTCTAACAAGGCAGCCGCTGACTTGGTCTTGTTTAATCCGATTTTGCCGGCCAGAATAAGAAGTTTACCTTCTTTAGTTTTTTCCGACAAAGCCCCCAACAATGTTTGTCTTACTTGGGCTTTGGACATCTTCAGCTTGTAGTTCTGTCCCCCTGTTGGTCCTAAAGCAATTCCTCCACCTACAAAAATAGGCGCAGCATAAGACCCATGCCTGGCTCTGCCGGTTCCTTTTTGTTTGTACATCTTTGCTGTGGTTTTTTTCACTTCGGCTCTGGTTTTAGTTTTAGCTGATGCCGCCCTCTGATTTGATAGGTACACTCTCACGGCCTGAGTTTGACCCTTTTTGTCGACTTTCGCTCCAAAAATGGCTTCTGGTAGTTTTGTCTTTTCTCCTTTTTCTCCTTTAGAGTTAATGGTTATTGCTGAAATCATTTTATTTATTTATGGTAATTAACCCAAAACCTCTGACTTGACCAGGGACTCCGCCGCCTAACACTAAAGTTCTTGATTCCGGACTGACCTCCATAACTCTCAAACCCTTAATTGTTACCAATTCGCTACCCATGTGCCCCGCCCTTCTTTTTCCCTTATACACTCTTCCGGGAGTCGTTGTAGATCCGCTGCTTCCCGGAGCGCGTTCACGGTCAGACTGACCATGCGTTCTAGGTCCTCCCTTAAAGTTCCACCTTTTAACTACTCCGGCAAAACCCTTACCTTTTGAAATTCCACTCACTGAAACAACATCACCAGGCTTGAGTATGTCCTCAAATTTAATTTCAGTACCCGGCTCCAGCACTTCTTCCGTTCGTATTTCACGTACTACTTCCTTCTTGGACTTTGCATCACCGATCTTAATTCTAATTGCAGCATATCCATGTTTTTCCTTAGTTCTCACGTCTTTTACCACCATCAACGGTATTAAAAGCACCGTTGATCCCACCCGGTCTCCCTTGTCGGTATATTTACCGGTCATCGATATTTTTTTAGCAAAAATAGTTGTTAACATATTAGACACAAAAAAAGTGCCAGACGGCACTTAAAAAATGCAGCCTACTAAACCTTTATGAGCACTAATCTAGGCAATTTTGTCTGCTCACAAGCGAAGGAATTGTATCACATTTTAACTTCAATATCTACCCCGGCGGGGAGATCCAGGTGTGATAGCGCATCAATGGTTTTTCCGGTAGGATCGATAATATCTACTAATCTCTTATGTACCAGCATTTCAAAATGATCTCGGGCGTTCTTGTCTACGTGGGGGGATGTGGTAACGGCAATCAATTTTCTGTCTGTCGGCAAGGGGACTGGACCGACCACTTTGGCACCAGTCGAAAAGGCCGCCTCTAATATTTTGGCAGCCGCTTCGTCTAGCACGCGGTGGTCAAATGATTTTAGTTTTACTCTCAGTCTTCCCTTGGACATATTAAAGTGCTAAAAAACCCATCGATGATGGGCAATTAATAATAAGTAACAGGCACTAAGCACTAGCTTATTACTTTAGTCACGACTCCTGCTCCTACGGTCTTACCACCCTCACGGATAGCAAATCGTAGACCTTCTTCCATGGCTACAGCAGCAATCAGCTTAATGGTCATCTTAGCGTCATCGCCAGGCATAACCATCTCTACTCCAGGAAGAAGAGTGACTTCACCAGTAACATCAGTTGTTCTTATGTAGAACTGTGGCCTGTAACCGGAGAAGAACGCGGTATGTCGACCACCCTCTTCCTTCTTCAAAATGTAGACCTGTGCTTCAAACTCGGTATGAGGAGTAACTGATCCGGGCTTCGCAATGACCTGACCTCTTTCCACTTTTTCTTTGTCAATTCCTCTTAGCAGTAGTCCGACGTTGTCTCCTGCTTGACCTTCGTCCAATTGCTTCCTAAACATTTCAACTCCGGTTACGACCGTAGTTTGAGTTGGTTTAATACCCACGATTTCCACAGTCTCATTTACTTTAACAATACCCCGGTCAATTCTCCCAGTAACGACAGTTCCTCTACCTTTAATCGAGAAAACGTCTTCAACCGGCATTAAAAATGGCTTATCCAATTGTCTGACTGGATCCGGAACATATTCATCCACTTTCTTCATGAGTTCCAAAATCGCTTCCTCGGCCTTAGCATCACCCTCGGTAGCTTTCAAAGCTGACCCACGAATAATCGGCACTTCATCTCCGGGGAATCCATATTTGGTCAGCAACTCGCGCACTTCCATCTCCACCAAGTCTAGAAGTTGAGGATCGTCCACCATGTCACACTTATTCATAAACACCACAATAGCCGGAACGTTAACTTGTTTGGCTAGCAAAATATGCTCCCTAGTTTGAGGCATGGGTCCATCTGGAGCAGATACTACCAAAATGGCTCCGTCCATCTGGGCTGCCCCGGTAATCATGTTTTTGATGTAATCAGCATGCCCTGGAGCGTCAATATGAGCATAGTGTCTCTTTTCGGTCTCGTACTCTTGGTGTGACAAATTAATAGTCACTCCACGAGCTCTCTCTTCTGGAGCGGAATCGATATCTTCGTATTTTTTAGCCACAGCCCAACCCTTTTTCGCTAGCACCATCGTGATAGCCGAAGTCAGAGTAGTCTTACCGTGGTCTACATGACCAATGGTACCGACATTGACGTGGGGTTTAGATCTAACAAATGTTGCCATAGTCCGAAAGATTGTAATAAAAAATAAATTTTTGTGCAAGGGGGAAAACTAGAATCGGCATCAAATCAACTTAAGAAGTTCGGGGAATTTAGTATATTTTGGAAACGTTGAAACACTAAAATGCTTTTGCCCCGGCATCATAATTGATTTTGCCTTTAATAAGTTTTGTAGCTTAACAGCGTGTTTTTTGGGCACAAACGGATCATCATCAGAATAAATAATCGTAATTCTCCTGGAGCCCAGACGAACCTTCTCCCAATCAAAATTCCAAGTCGCAAACATTTTTTTAACTGGGTCATAATTCAGGTCGTCCACAAACCCAGCTACTGAAATTAACCGCTCGACTGGTCCATGTAACACTTGTACCAACCCGAAAGCTGCCACGGCTCCTGACGAATGACCAATTATGATCGTCTCTCCATCGAGGTTGAATGGGCAATTTTCAAAAATAAAATCATTGTATGTGTTTATGTCTGGCTCTTGTGCTCCCGGCAAATCAGGTGCCCATACCCAAGATCCTTTTCTCTCAAGCTCCGTCTTTAACCAAGGAAACCACTCTCCACGACTATTTCCACCCGTTCCGTGCAAAATCAGAACTTTTTCATGAGAATTTACCTTGCAACAGCTTTACCGGATTTCGCAACTACACCCTCGGTTATGTTTTTTGGTACCTCGTCATAGTGGGATGGTTCCATATAGTAAGAAGCTCGGCCCTGTGTCAATGATCTCAACTTGGTTGCATAACCTGACAGTTCTGAAAGTGGCACGTGTGCATTAACAATTGTCAGATTGCCCCGCTTATCAGTTCCTAATATTTGTGCCCGCTTGGAAGACAGATCTCCTATCACCTCACCCATGTACTCATCTGGAGTCGATACTTCCACTTTCATGATCGGTTCTAAAAGTGTCATGTCTGCTTGCTTAGTTGCTGCCTGAAGCGCCATGGATCCGGCAATTTTAAATGCCATTTCAGAAGAATCCACGTCATGGTAGGTTCCGTCATATAGGGTGACTTTCATGTCTACCATCGGAAATCCTGCCATTTGTCCGTTTTCCATCGCCTCTTTAAGACCTTTTTCGATTGCCGGAATAAATTCTCCTGGGATTGCACCACCTTTAATGGCATTAACCCATTCATATCCGGCTCCGCGAGGCAGAGGTTCAATTTTGATAAAGCAGTGTCCGTATTGACCACGTCCGCCAGATTGTCGGATATATTTACCTTCTCCCTCTGCTGTCTTTTTAATTGTTTCTTTGTAAGCTACCTGCGGAGCCCCGGTGTTGGCTTCAACATTAAACTCCCTTTTCATTCGGTCTACAATAATTTCCAGGTGCAATTCTCCCATCCCGGCCACAATGGTTTGTCCGGTTTCATGATTAGTCTTAATCAGAAAAGTCGGATCCTCGTCTGATAATTTGGCCAAGGCATACCCCATTTTTTCCTGGTCTGACTTTGTTTTCGGTTCGATCGCCAGTGAAATTACAGGTTCCGGGAAGGTAATTGATTCTAATAAAATTGGTTGGCTTTTATCGCACAAAGTATTCCCGGTGGTTGTTTCTCGGAGTCCGACCAAAGCCACAATTTCCCCGGCATAAGCTTTATCGATTTCTTCTCTTTTGTTGGCGTGCATCAAAAGCATTCGTGACACCCTTTCCTCTTTTTGTTTTGACGAATTGTACAAACTTTGCCCAGACTCCAGCGTGCCTGAGTAAATTCTAAAGTATGTAAGTCTTCCTACGTGTGGGTCGGTCTGAATTTTAAATGCCAGGCCAGCTAGAGGGGCTTCATTAATGGTTTTCCTGGTTATCTCGCCACCGGTTTGTGGGTCTATACCCTTTACATGGTCTACGTCTACCGGACTGGGTAAATATTCTACGATTGCATCTAAAACAGGCTGTACCCCTTTGTTTCTCAGCGACGCTCCGGCATATACCGGTACCAATTTATATGCAATCACTGCTCTTCGTAATGCCGCCTTTAGCTCTTTGATGTCGGGCTCTTCGCCGTTTAGAAATTTCTCAAGCAACTTATCGTCAGTTTCACAGATCTGCTCCATTAATTTAGCTCTCCACTTTTCCACCTTTTCAGTCATTTCAGAAGGAACAGCCTCTTCTACATACTTGGCTCCCGTCTCATCTCCCTGCCAAACCAAGGCCTTTCGTTCCAAGAGCAAAACCACTCCCTTAAAAGATTGTTCTGCACCAATCGGATATGCCATGACTGCGGGATTTGCTCCCAATCTGTCGATAATCGCTTTAATAGTGCCTTCAAAATTAGCGCCTAATTTGTCATTTTTATTAACAAAGATGATTCTTGGTACCATGTATTTATCTGCCTGTCTCCAAACCGTTTCGGTTTGGGATTGTACAGTTTCTTCTGCGTCCAAAACTGTAACGGCTCCGTCAAGTACCCTCAATGATCGTTCAACTTCGGCTGTAAAATCCACATGACCGGGTGTATCAATCAAATTTATTCGAAACGATTCATTCCCCACTGGTGAATTTGGGTCGTTGACTGTCCAAAAAGTAGTTGTAGCCGCGGAAACGATGGTTATTCCTCTTTCCTTTTCTTGCGCCATCCAGTCCATTTGCGTGTCGCCCTCGTCGATATCTCCGATTTTGTAGCTTTTACCTGTATAAAATAAAATCCGCTCCGATGTTGTAGTCTTACCGGCATCAATATGGGCG
>MEXR01000036.1:0-7785 GCA_001773775.1 Candidatus Amesbacteria bacterium RIFOXYB1_FULL_44_23
AACTACTCCAGTTAAAACTATGTCGTAAAGTTGTTTATATAATCCCGTGTTCTTAAGATTTTCGATTGAAGTTAATTTCGCCTTTATGGCTGAAATTACTTTGGTCTGACGACGAGAGCGGGAAAAATCCGTGCCTTCGTCTAAGTTTTCAGAATGACGAGAACGGACAAACTTCAGTGCCGTATCGCCGTCCATGTGTTGCGGCCCGGATTCAAAACGGATGTGTTCGTATCGACAAAGAAATTCTTCATCCGCCGGCGAACAGATTTCGTTCTCTTTTCCGGGGATGGGATATTTATAATCATCAAAAGCCTGATCTACGGTGATGTCGATTCCCCCCATGGCATCAATGAATTTTGAAAAGGTAGAAAAATCTAGTTTTACGGCAAAATGCACCGGTTGATTAATGCTTTCTGAAATGGCGGACTTCGCAAGAAGCATCCCTCCTGAAGTGGCCTGTTTGGCAAAGCCGTAATAATAGGCTGAATTTATTTTTGCCCTGAGCGAAGGAATCCACATGTCTCTAGGAATAGAAATAAGGGTTGTTTCTCCGGTTTCAACCTTGGTGGAGATAAAAATGATGGTGTCGGTCAAGTCAGGACCGTCGTGACCCTCACCACCACTGCCCAAAAGAACAAAATTAACCCTACCTGATGACGATGGTAGGGGTTTTCCTGCCACCAACCCCAGACCGGTCAGAACTTGTTGGGCGGGCTTTTGAAACACAAACCATCCGCCAATCAGAATTAAAGACAAAATAAAGCCGATAAAGATGCGGGTGATTACCACATGTGATAGAGCTTGGCGACGAATGCGGTTGTAAATATGATGAACTTTGGTAATCTGCATGTAGTGGAGATTTTATCTGATCTTAACCCCATTCAACAAGAAGCCGTATGTTTTGATGGTTCAAGACCACTTATGGTGTTGGCGGGAGCCGGCAGTGGAAAGACGAGAATTCTTACATACAGGGTGGCTTATTTGATTTCTAAAGAGAAAGTGACCCCTGAAAACGTATTGCTGCTAACTTTTACAAACAAGTCGGCTGGAGAGATGATCGGCCGAGTCAACAAACTGCTGGGGACAAAAATCGAAAGGGTTAATGGGGGAACTTTTCATAGTTTTAGTGCAAAGATATTAAGAAAAGAGGGAGGAGTCATTGGAATCTCAGAGAAATTCGTGATTTTTGATGCAGCTGACCAAATTGATTGTCTAAAACAAGCAATGTCGATTCTGGGAATAGATCCTAAGGCGGTGAGGCCACAGTCAATTTTGGCCGCAATTTCAGATGCTAAAAATAATTTAATTAGCCCGGCAGAGTATGCTGGCTTTGCACGAGGAA
The DNA here is from genome assembly GCA_001773775.1 of Candidatus Amesbacteria bacterium RIFOXYB1_FULL_44_23. Classification (GTDB taxonomy): domain Bacteria; phylum Patescibacteriota; class Microgenomatia; order CAZETR01; family Amesbacteraceae; genus MEXR01. Next base: position 1,343 of record MEXR01000036.1, read on the forward strand.
ATTTTTCCAAAACTGTGGCAACTGCGTACACTGTTTATCAGCAATTGCTAAGCAAATACAGAGCTTTGGATTTTGATGATTTACTACTAAAAACCGTTGAATTATTTCATAAGAGTCCGGAAACACTTGATAGGCTACGAGAACAAAACAAATACGTATTGGTGGACGAGTATCAGGATACGAATAAAGCCCAGTATGAAATTACTAAATTGTTGGCTAAAAAACATCAACGTCTGACAGTCGTGGGTGACGCGGCACAGGCAATTTATTCCTGGAGGGGAGCCGACTATAAAAACCTGCTATATCTAAAGCAAGATTTTCCAGACTTAACCATAATCAGGCTTGAGCAAAACTACAGATCAACACAGAAGGTCTTGGCTGCTTCAAACCATGTTATTTCGAAAAATAAAAATCATCCGATATTAGAACTGTGGACAGAGAGAGACGGAGGAGAATTGATAACAGTATTTGAATCAGAAAGTGAGTTGGAAGAAGCCAGATTTGTATTGGAACAAATTCTCACGGGAACCCTGGGGGGAGGAAGCAAATATTCTGATTTTGCTGTTTTGTATCGAACCAACGCCCAATCCAGAGTTTTGGAAGAGGCGTTTTTGCACGCTGGCGTTCCATATTCGCTGGTGGGAGGAGTTAGGTTTTATGAAAGAAAAGAGATTAAGGATATTTTGGCTTATTTAAGGTTACTGATAAATTCTGAGGATGAAATCAGCCGAAAACGGGCGGAAAAAAATGGAAAAAATCGGCTCAAGTTATTAAGCGCTTATACGATTAAGCTAGCTGAGAGAGCAGAGTTCCCGGAAACTCTGGAGATATTGGACGAAGTGTTAAAAATTACCGGATATTTAGACCAGTATGATTCCTTAAATGAAGAGGACGCAGCTAGACTTGAAAACATCAAAGAATTGAGAAGCGTGGCGATGGGGTTACCTAATTTGCATGAGTTTTTAGAACAAATTACTTTAACTGAGAAAGAAAGCAAAAAACCTAAATATGCGAAAGCGGATTCCAGCAGGGGGGCAGTGACACTAATGACCATACATTCAGCTAAGGGGTTGGAATTCAAAACTGTATTTATGGTCGGAATGGAGGAAGGACTATTCCCCCACTCCAGAACCTTGATGAACCCAGAGGAGTTAGAGGAGGAGAGACGACTGTGCTATGTCGGTATGACCCGAGCTATGGATAAGTTGTATTTGACATATGCCAGACAGAGATTGTTTTTTGGTCAAAGGTCAAGCAATCTGGTGTCACGATTTGTGGCTGATATACCAGAAGAATTGATCCACACCAATCCGGCAGCAAAGATAACGGGGAAAATGAGAAAGCGGGTGGATGAAGCCTTTGGATTTGACGCTGAAGGTAATTGGAAATGGAAACCTGAAAGTTAAGTTATAATTTGAACATGAAGCCAGGTAATGAACACCCTCTGCAGAGCACTTATTGGGAAGAATTTAGAAGCAAGAGACAACCTGTTTCCAGAGTAAACGGAACTCTGGTGGTATGGACCAAGGTCGCTTATACACCCTGGAGCTTTGGGTATGTACCAATGGGACCACTCCCAACGAGTGAAGACGTTGAGATGTTGGCAGTTTTAGGTAGGGAAAAAAATGCGATAGGAATCAGAATAGAACCAAATGTTAAACAACCTGAATCGTTGACTCCCCAATTTAGTGTATTAAACAAATCTTTAAGGTTGGGGAGAAATTTATTTAAGAAAAAGACGATAATCTTGGACTTAACCAAGTCTGAAGAGGATATTCTAAAGGGCATGCATCCAAAGGGTAGATATAACATCAAGGTGGCTGAAAAACACGGTGTAGTTGTGAGGTCCAGCCAACGCGGTGAAGATTTTGAAAAGTTTCTTGATTTAATGTTTGGGGGAACTGCCAAAAGACAGAAAATATATGCCCACGGTAAAAATTATCACAGGCAATTGTGGGAAAGCTTGAAAAATAAAATGGCTCATTTGTTCCTGGCCGAATATGAAGGTGAAATCATCACGGCAGATTTAATATTCAAGCATGGTGAGGGAATTTATTATGCTTACGGTGCGTCCGCCTTGGAGCATAAAGAAGTTATGGCCCCCACTCTATTGTTGTGGGAGATCGCCAAGTGGGGAAAAACACAAAAGTGTAAGTTCTTTGATTTGTGGGGAGCTGAGGACGGTAAGGGTTTTTCCAGATTTAAAGAACAGTTCGGAGGTGAAATTGTCGAGCTGGTGGGATCTTACGACTTGCCAATTAATTCTTGGCTGTATACATTGTTTAGAGTTGTTGAGGAGATAAGGTGGAAAATATTAAGAATTATCAAATAGCAGAAGATTTACGTCAAAGTTCTGAATATAGCCAATATATTGAGTCGTTGGGCTGGAAGTCCATGAGAATCCAAGAAGGAAGGATTGGATTTCAAATATTTATGAGGAGATTGGGGCCTGTAGGCATTGCAAAGATTCAACGGGTTAACCTGCCTTTGCCTTGGCAAAAAATTGATACATTTTTAAAGGAAAACAAAATAATGATGTGCAAGATTGAACCCCTGGATGACGGTTCTCAATCATTGAAATTTTGCGATCTGTTAAAAAAATTAGGATACAAGCGCAGTACTTGGCCACTTTTGGGCACAAAGACACTAAGGGTTAACTTGCGACCGGCTGAAAACGAAATTTTCAACTCTTTTAAGAAGGATTGCCGGTATATTCTGAGAAAATGTCTGGTAAATAACTCAAGACTGGCGAAGAATGAGTTTTCTGTGTTTTATGATATTTGGAAAAAGTCAGCTAAGCGAAAACACTTGTGGATTCCGTCTAAGACTGAATATTTTGCATTGGTGGAGGCATACAAGAATAAGGTTTTTTGCTTAACGGTTGACGATCAAGCTGGGGCTCTGGTTCTGATTCATAAAAAAACTGCTTTTTACTATTATGCTGGTGCGACGAAGGAAGGAACCGAAGCAAATTACCCGTATTTAGTAGTTTGGGAGGCCATGAAAGAAGCCAAGAAGCAGGGATGTTTAGTTTGGGACTTTGAGGGAATTTATGATAAAAGGTGGCCCAATAAAGGTTGGTTGGGATTTAGCCATTTCAAAAAAAGTTTCGAGGGGCAAGAGTGGGAATTCTTAGGTTCGTTTGAGAAGTGGAGATGGTCTTTTTAAAAAGGAGCAAAGGTGTAGTCTATTCGTTTGAAAAGAATGACGATGAGAAACTCAGAGACCGCGAACATGAGCAAACCAAGAAAGGCTGAGACTCCCGGTCCATTGTAACTTTTTATAAATCCTTGTTTGGTGAGTTTGGTGGGTAAGTTATATTTTCCTGATACAACACTGAAGGTGCGAAGAATGTTTCTGGGATTAACAACAATGGTTGACCCAAAATTCACCTTGCGAAGAAAACACAAAGAATAATGGGCTAGCAATAGTGCGAGTGCGGTAAAAAGTGGGGTGCGAATCGGGTAGTCGGTCGGCGAAATTGTAATAAAGTCTGCGGCTATAATTTTAAACAGCATAAGGAAAGTATATATTAATCAATTTTTTCTATCCAGATCGCAAAGAATACGATAGTCGCAAATTCCCTGACAAATAAAGTCTCCCGAACAGCGAAAGTCGGAAGATTCTATCTCTAGAGCCGCTTGAAGAATTTCTTTTTTGGCTGACTCCAGTTGCTCGGCTGATTGAAAAACTGAGACTTTCTGCTGGTCTTCAAAATAGTAAAGGCTGAGTTTAATGTCTGAGGGCTGTTTGTTAAACGGTGATTGCTTAAGCAAGTTAGCTGCTAAGGCGTAAAAGGAAAGCTGAAGATCGGTGGAGGCCTGTTTGGGGGTCAAAGACTTAGTACTGGTTTTGTAATCAATAATTTCAATTTGACCTCCCGGGAGCACATCTACCCGATCAATTTTTCCTCCAATTTTTAATGAACCAACGGGGACCATAAATGACTCCTCCATTAAGGTAGGCTGGACTTCGTTTCTGTTTACCTGAAGATATTGAGTAAGGTATTTTTTACCTTTATCAAAGTAGTCAGAGGAGTGTTTCGGATTAAGATATCCCTGAGGTGTCCAGTTTTGAGCATAGATATCAAGAATGTCGATTTTTGGGTTTTGTTTTTTGTTAAGGTAATAGTCCCTAAGTGTTTTGTGGATAGTATTTCCAAAACTGGAAGCGGCTGACGGCGGAGATGATAGTTTAAGGATATATTTAGCCTTGTAGTGGAGGGGGCAATCTTTAAACGTCTGTATCTGTGAATAACTGAGATAGTCAATTTTGGCCTTGGACTGCGAGGGTGACGGATGATTATGGAACGAAAACTGTGCCGGTTGCCAATCAAGCAGCGACGGCTGAGTGGCTATGTGGTTAAGAGGATCTGTCGCCTGGTTCCCAAGTGATTCATGAAGAAACAGGGACGGTTTTTTAACGCGTTTAGCGTCTCCGTAGTAGCTAGCAGAAGTCATAATTAATAATTGTTGAGCACGAGTCATCCCTACATAAAACAGGCGCCTTTCTTCCTGTAAATGAAAATCGCCCTGTGGGAGAACCTCCTTGGCCAAAGCCAGGGGAATCGGTATTGGTTCTTTTTTTTCGATGCTGGGAAACCGACCCATAACCAGGTTGGTCAAAAAAACTACAGGAAACTCCAAACCTTTGGCCGAATGGATTGTCAGTAATTTAACGGAGTCAGACTGGGTTAAATCCGCCCCTGAAATCAAGGGAGACTCCCCAACCTCTGAAGAAAGGTCAATCCACTCGAGAACGGACCTGGTTAAACTTAATGAAATATCAGGTTCGAAACCCTTCAGTCTGTTAAAAAATTTGATTATGTTGTCGGCCTTTGTCTCGTTCATGGTGCCGGAAAGATTGAGAATGGTTGAAAGCAATCCTGTTTTTTCCAGAAAATCGAACAGTAGTGTTCCGGCAGATTCTTTGGGGCTACGAACGACGTGAGATTTGATCAGATCAATAACCTTCAGAATTTTTTCATTATTTGATGATTCACACGCCTTAAAAAACGACAGTCCGTTTTTTTGTGAATGTGTATTTAAATCAATCAGCTCGTTTACGGGAATATCAAAAATATCCATGCTTAGAACGCGGAATAGTGACTGAATGTCCAAACTGTCATCGATGACCTTAAGATAAGCAATTAAGTCCTTGACCTCTGGCTGCTCAAACAGTTTGGCCGGCCCAAGGTATTGATTGGGAATTCCCAAACTATCCAGGCTTTTGACAATCATTCGAGCATGAGCGTTGGCCCGGACCAGTATGGCAATATCTTGCGGGCGATATGAATCCGGCGAGTCGCCAATCAAATCTTTGATTTTTTTTGCGATTCCGTCTGCCTCATTTTCAACATGATCAAAGTGGAGATATTGAGGGGGAATGCCAGGGTCGGACTTTGACGACTTTAATTTTTTTATTATTTTGGCTTTGACCTCCAATCGGTCGGGGTTATTGTTTTGGATCAACCGATATGAGGCATCAAGTATGTTTTGGGAAGAGCGGTAGTTTCGGGTAAGGGTGACTATTTTGGATTTGGGATACGTTTTTTTAAACTGTAAAACATTACTAACGGAAGCACCCCGCCAACGATAAATTGCCTGATCGTCGTCGGCGACCACAGTAATATTTCGGGATGAATTGACAAGAAGATTCACCAAAACATTCTGTGCATAATTGGTATCTTGAAATTCATCAACCAAAATATATTTGAATTTTTGATGATAGGTTTTTTGAACATTTGGGCGAGTCCGGAACAAAGTAAGGCAATACGAGATTAGGTCTGAAAAATCCAGAACGTTTTGTTTGAGTTTTATCTCCTGAAATTTTTTATAGCATTTGGCTAGTTCTTGATATTGTTGTTTTTCCAGCATCCCGCCATCTGTGACTTGGCCTTTGAGGTGGAAGCTGTCAACCCAGCTTTGATATTGATCGGGCGAAATGTCTTCATCACGAAGCCGGTCAAAATGCTGAAGGATGGCAGAAATAAATTTATTTGGGTTGCCCAGCGGTCGGAAGTAGTCAAGTTCAAACTCAAACAAATGGCGGCGAAAAAGGGCTATTCTGTCTACGTCTGTGACCAGACTGTAGTTCGTATTCAAGCCTATGTGAAGACCCTCGTCACGCAAGACACGATCACAAAATGAGTGGAATGTCATAATCCACATTTGGGTATAGCCATAAGGAAGAAGTTTATCTACCCGTTCCTCCATTTCCTGGGCGGCTTTTTCGGTAAAGGTCAGAGCTAGAATTTCGGACGGTAAGGCAAAACCTTTAGTGATAAGTTTATGAATGCGTTTGGTGATGACCGTGGTTTTGCCGGTTCCTGCCCCGGCGATTATTAAAAGCGGACCGGTTTTATGATTTACGGCTTTTAGTTGCTGGAGATTTAGTTTATTTTCAGCCATGGTCACATTATACTTGCCCCGATGATTATCTGT
>MEXR01000036.1:7802-8311 GCA_001773775.1 Candidatus Amesbacteria bacterium RIFOXYB1_FULL_44_23
ATTTAGTTTATTTTCAGCCATGGTCACATTATACTTGCCCCGATGATTATCTGTGGTCTGGACGAAGCCGGAAGAGGGCCACTGGCAGGTCCACTAGTGGCCGCAGCCGTAATTCTTAATTCAAGGCGGGTGATTAAGAATTTGAATGACTCTAAGAAGTTGAACAGTAAACAACGAGAAGTTTTGTATAAAAAAATTAATGATTCTGGAGCCGTGGTTGGGGTTGAAATTATTACTGCCAGGCAAATTAATAATCGAGGAATCGGCTGGGCAAATAAGGAAATATTTAAGCGATTGATTAAGCGGGTTGCCGCAAACAAATATATCGTGGATGGAAATTTAAAAATAAATTTAAAAAATAAGCATATTGTGAGCGTAATTGGGGCTGATGCGACCAGAAAATGCGTGATGGCGGCATCAATAATCGCTAAAGTAACCAGGGACCAAATTATGCGGGACCTGCATAAAGAATATCCGAACTATGGATGGGAAATAAATATGGGGTACGG
>MEXR01000037.1 GCA_001773775.1 Candidatus Amesbacteria bacterium RIFOXYB1_FULL_44_23
GTCCATGTCGCCAGAAGCACCAATCCACTCGCTGTACTTAAAAGATCACTCACAAGAAAGCCGTCTCGAGAAAGCGGACAAGAGACGCACAAACCGTAAGCCTCCCACAAAAAGATCTGAGAGAATGAATGGCAAAAATAAGAGAGTTACAAGAAAGTAGAAATGAAGCCCTGTTTATGAGTTATATAGAAAACAAGTATGGCAACATTGTTGAATTTGACCCAAATAAACTGACTGCTGACCAAGTCCGGCAAGCTTTAGGATCACGCGTTGCATTTCACCACACAATCCTAAGATCAGACTATTCAGGAATGACCTACGGAGGATTGCATAACACCCAGAATGAAGCGATCCAGGCGAGAAATAAATTGGCAAATCAAGCCAGCCGGACTAGTATTGGTGACGGCGCGATAAGTCCAGATATTAGTTCTGAAAGAAGAGCCATTATTGAAAAGCAAATGCAACAAGCTGAGGCAAGGAAATGGAACGAAGCTCCAATAATTGAATTACAGCCAGGGCAGCAATATCATCCATGGGCCTCAATAAATCCGCCATATATTCATGGAATTGATGATGGCACGCACGGTTCAACCAACAAAGGCTAATTTAATACAGGTAAACACGTCATGGTATGGTGCAAGACTATATAATATAAACAGATACTCATAAAATGCTCATGTGGAAAAACTTCATCGACCAAAATTAAAAAATTTAGCTGCGTTAGCAATTATTGCCACTACTTTTGCTGAATTTTTCCGCTATTTCCAAATGCCGGAAAGCGTTACCTGTCTGAGTGCGGAAATAGCTCTTGTCACAATTGCTTTACTCGTAATCTTCGGCGATCGTCAATAAACCGATTAAATACAACTACCTTGTGATGTGGCTACTTGGATAAGTGCGTGTCCTACTGTTTGAGCAGGGGTTTTTGATTCCCCCCCCTGGCAAAAATGAAATTGTCCCCCATCAGGATTAACTTTAATATCCGGCGAATAAACCTATAGTCATATTGACAAAATACACCCAACTGCTATAAAATACGAGCCATGGCTTTACTTCCACCAAGAAATCTCAATCTACGTACCGGGAGGCGTGAATCCGAGTATGCCCCTTCTTCTGCATTGACCCCGAGGCCAGACCAAATTAGGTTTCCTGCTTCCGCACGAACTTCTCTTTCTGGATCTGAAGAAAAACCGCAAAGAACACAACAGGAACCAGCCACCTCATCTGAGAAATCCGCCTCACGGGCAACCGGAACCAAGCGTTACTTCACCCCCGACCAAGAGGAAGAAATCGCCGATATGAGAGCCAGACAACAGACGGCCGAGGCTGAGCAAAAACGAGTCGCCGCAGTGAAAAAAGGAGAAGAAGATTGGGAATTTTTGGGAGGAGTTCTCAAGACTCTCGGCTCTGTAGGACCCAATATGACAGCTCGTGCAAACCAAATCGTGGATGATTGGGCCCAGCCCACCGCTCGTGGATATCCAAGTCAACGATATGGAACAAAAATCCAAGAAGCTGACCAATCATGGAACTGTGCAAATGGCCTCCCTGGTGTGGATGGTGAAGATTAACCCCCTTTTTTACTAAATGAGAAGAGAAAGACACACTGGTCCGTCCAAAAAAGAAATAAACTGGCAAAAAGTTTTAGGGGTCGCCCTTATTGCGGTTGGGGTTACACATCTTGCCAGCATGATCGTCGTCGGTAACGTCTTGGGAGTTGGAATCGGGTGTCTTGCTGTAGACACCGGACTAGCTTTTGGTGGGGCAATCCTCATCGCTACGTCAAAGTCTTAGTTCCGTATTGGCATTTATCTCCCAATTCCTCTTCAATTCTGAGTAGCTGGTTGTATTTGGCGATTCTTTCCGACCGGGACATCGATCCGGTTTTGATTTGCCCGGTAGACAAGCCCACCACAAAGTCGGCAATGGTAGTGTCTTCAGTTTCTCCCGACCTGTGTGACACCACAGCCCTGAACCCGTTTTGTCTGGCCAGATCAATGGCCGCCACCGTTTCCGTTACCGTACCTATTTGATTTAACTTGATTAAAATTGCATTAGCTGCTTTCTCATTTATTCCCCGCTGCAATCTTTCTACGTTGGTCACAAACAAATCGTCTCCCACAAGCTCAACTCTGTCACCAAGCCTGGCAGTTAACAATTTATGACCTTCCCAGTCATCTTGATCCAGTCCGTCCTCAATCAAAATAATCGGATATTTCTCAATCCACTCTGAAAAAGTGTTTACCATTTCTTCCGATTTGAGTCTCCGGTTCTCTGACTTCAGCACATACTCTCCGTTCTCAAAAAATTCACTGGCGGCTACGTCCATGCCGATGGATATATCCTTACCGAACTTCCACCCGGCCTTTTCCACTGCCTGCTTAATAAATTCCAAAGGTTTTTCATTTGATCCTAGGCTGGGAGCAAATCCGCCCTCATCACCCACGGTCGTGGCAAAGCCGGCCTCTGAAAGAATCTTTTTTAAAGCCATAAACACCGAAGCTCCCATTTCCATGGCCTGAGAAAAACTGGCAGCTCCCACCGGCATGATCATGTATTCCTGAAAATCTGACGATTTTTCAGCATGTCTGCCGCCGTTTAACACATTCATCATGGGAACCGGAATCACATAATTTTCCGGAGTTGTGGAAGACAAACTTCGAAAATATTCCCACAGGGCAACTTTCCTGGATACTGCACCGGCTTTAGACAAGGCCATCGACACCGACAAAATAGCATTCGCCCCCAATCTGCCCTTATTTGGCGTCCCATCCAGCGTCTTCATAGCTTGGTCCGCTTCAACTTGATCAGGGCTCCTGCCCTGCAAAACACCGGCAATTTCTCCGTTTACGTTTTCTACCGCTTTTCGGACCCCTTTACCATTCAATCTGTCGCCTCCGTCTCTCAGTTCTACCGCCTCATGCACTCCGGTTGAAGCTCCTGAGGGCACGATTGCCCTTCCCAAACTCCCGTCACTTAAAAGCACTTCCGCTTCTACAGTCGGCGTTCCCCGGCTGTCATACACTTCCCTGGCTTTCACTCTTTTGATAGTGGTCGGCTCCATACAATTCAGTATATAATACCTGATTCAATATATGTCTGCTACAACTCAAATCAAGATCCCTACGTCCAAAAATCAATTGCTGTCACAGGTCCTGGAGCGGATAAACGCCGATGAGGAAATTTCCGCAATTTGGGAAATGACCAACACCAACGCCATGAAACGGATGGGCTATTCCGACCATGGTCCGGTCCACTTCCAAATTGTGGCCAACGGCGCCCTGCGGATGTGCCGCATTTTAGTCAAAAAAAACGTTCCCATGGGCATAGTCAAAGATTATGGCTTAACCACCGATCATGCTGAAGTGGTAATTCTTCTGGCTTCGCTATTTCACGATTTCGGTATGATGATCAACCGTTCCGGGCATGAAGAATACAGCCTTTTCATTGCCCTGAAAGTCATGGATCGTATACTTTCTTTTCTGCCTATGCGGGAGAAAACTATCTTAATCGGGGAGACTGAACACGCCATCATTAATCACCGAGACGACGGCCAGCCGACTACCATAGAAGCCGGCATCGTCAGAATCGCCGATGCTCTGGACATGAGTGAGGGCCGCTCCCGTATGCCGTTTGAACAGGGAGAAGTAAACATTCACTCCCTGTCTGCCTATGCCATCGATCACGTCGACATCGTCGAAGGCCAAAAGACCCCGATTGAAATCACCATTCTCATGAACAACTCTTCCGGTTTATTCCAAGTCGATGAACTGCTCAAGGAAAAAATCAAAGGCAGCGGTCTGGAAAAATACATCCAGGTCAAAGCCTATGTTCAGGGCGATTCCGAAAAGAAACTGATCACCGAATTCACTCTTCCAACGTCCGCCTAGTATATACTCAACTCATGCACCAAAATTCTTCGGGAAATTCCCTGATCATCTTTTTACTGGTCCTGGTCGCAGCCATTCCCGTTTCTACCTATTTTTTTGTCAGGGGTAGGCAAGCCTTATCGACAGGAAATATCGATTCAGTTAAAGAGCTGCCGGAAAACACCTTAACGTCAACCTTAAAAGAGATTGTCTATTTTGACAAAGAACAACAAAAAGAAATCCGCTATTGGGCCTTTGACACTGAAAACCACGGCCAGGAATCACTTTTTAATTGCTATTTGTTGCTAACTCCCAAGGGCGGCGAAGACAAATTCTTTGGCTTTTCTAAAAACTACTCGCTTAGGGATTGTAATAAGCTGGGAGATACCCGGGCCAACTATGAGTGCCGGATAAGTAATGCCATGAGTAAGTTTCAAAACGCCGAGTCTTCGAAAATCTGGAATAAAATTCCAGCCGGCGGAAACTTACTGGTGGCCGTTTCCCGCTTTTATACCGAGCAAACCATTTCTTCCCAGAGTTTCTTTAACCAAAACCGCCTCTCAGACATCCATACTTTAACTCCCGTTTGTAAAACCTCAACCGGAGCCCGGGTTAAACAGATCATTTCTTTCCCCTGACTATAGTTTCCGGGCCCCCTCCCCAGTCGCACACCAAAAAGATCCCACCGGTTCAGTTTCCACGATAGTCATCTCAGCCGCATAAAAAGCCGAAGCCTGACCCCCATCCATATTGATGGCCGACCCCAGTTCCAGATTCTCCTTTTGTGCAATTTGTGCGACTAAAGGCGGCAATTCCTGCAAGTAAGGTCCCAAATTTTCAATATTATTGTCAAACACGCTCAAAAAAAACACTTTACCGTTTTTGGTATTACCCAGCACCATCCGTCTGGCTGGCTTATCTCGAGCCATCGATAACATAGTCGGTTGACCGTCTTTAACCAGTATTGGACCCGACTGCATCACAAACCCGGCCCCGGAAGCCGGACTCTCATCAATTGTTAAATTCTCACTATCTAAATTAACAAAACCGTTAAACAAACTGCTGGTCTTTCTCCTGGAAATGTCCACCCCTTTGACGGTTAACAGCCCGAGCGGTTTATTTTCAGTGTCATAAAAGCCGCCGTTAATTCCCAGTTGGCAGTTATTGGCTTCGACAATTTCCTTAGTGGGCAGTTTTTGCTCATAATTGGGAATCAGCCTAAGACTTTTAGCATCAATATCAGCCGAAATTGCATATCCGTACTTTTCAATTTGTTTGGTAGCTTCTCCGTCAGGCAAAACTAGAATTTCTTCGGTCTGCGATAATACTTTGGGTTCGGTAGAAACCTCGTTTACTTCCACCAGTTGCTTTGTTACCCATATACCGACTAATATGGCCAGTGCAAGTAACTTATATTTCATTACTTGTTATTTTACCTCATGAAGATTTTAGGCATCGATCCGGGAACTGCCACCACCGGATACGGCGTGATTGAAACCTCCGAAGACGGAAAGTTTGTCATGCTTGACTATGGTCTGGTTTCCACCACCAAAGACTTACCCCACGGCAAACGTCTGGAATTAATCTTTAACGGCATTACCGAGGTCATTCAAAAACACCAGCCTGAAGAGGTGGCCATCGAAAGACTGTTTTTTGCCACCAATGCCTTAACTGCCATCGCCGTTGGACAGGCCATCGGTGTAATCAAACTGGCCATTCACTACCAAAAGCTGCCGGTTTTTGACTATGCTCCCATGCAGGTCAAGCTCTATGTCGGAGGCAGCGGCAAAGCCGACAAAAAGGTTATGAAAGCCACTATTAAAAAAATGTTTAAGATCAGAGAGAAAAAGGGGCACAAAACCCACTTCGACGATTCTGCTGATGCTCTAGCTTTGGCCATCTGTCACGCTCGAAAAGCCACCATTAAACCCAAAAAGTAATTCCCTCCTCAAATCTCGTATAATAATTTGCATGAAACTTCTAAGAAGATTTTTTGGACTTTCTGTTTTGTTTTACTCTGTCTTACTCGCTTTTGGCTTTGTCCCTGTCAGAGCTATTGTAAACCCACTGGAAGTGCCCAATAACAAAATCGGAGTCCACATTCTGGATACCGGTGAAATATTTTCTGCCGCCAAACTGGTAAATGCCAATGGGGGATCCTGGGGCTATGTAACTATTCCCATGCGAAGCGACGACCGAAACTACGAAAAATGGTCGCAATTCTTTTATAAATGCCGGGAAAACAAAGTCATCCCCATTATTCGCCTCACGACCTATTTTTCCAAAGACAACTGGGCCGCCCCCACTCCATTGGATTTAATAGATTTTGCCAACTTTCTTGCTGATTTACCCTGGCCTACTAAAAATCGTTACGTAATTTTATTTAATGAGCCCAACCACTCAAAAGAGTGGGGTGGATCCGTCTCCCCTCGGGAATATGCTGACTTGCTTTCGGCCTCCCACGACATATTTAAATCCAGGTCCGAGGACTTTTTTTTGATTTCAGCCGGATTGGATATGTCAGCCCCCACCAATCGTACTTCCACTGACGCCTTACGTTTCTACCGCGAAATGACCAGAGGTAATCCTGCCTGGTTTAACTCAATAGACGGCTTGGCGGTTCATGCATACCCCAATCCGGCTTTTTCCTCTTCAGTTAGATCTAAAACCCGCTACGGCATCACCAGTTACCGCTACGAATTGGCCTATCTCAAACAGTTGGGTTTCTCCCCTAAACCCCTGTTTATTACCGAAACCGGATATGTGGGTAGCGGCCCTTTTTACGCCGTGGCGTTGACCGACGTTTGGACGGATAAAAACATCGTCACCATAACCCCTTTTGTCTTGTTTGCCGGCGCCGGTGAATTCTCCCGTTTTTCTCTTTTAGACACCAGTCACAATCCCCGGCCTGCCTATAACGAAATCTTCGCCTTGACTAAAATTTCCGGCAGTCCGCTACTGTCTGCTGCCAACCCCGCTCTTTCACCCCCACCGGCTTATTCATCCGCCTCCTCCTCGTCTAACATAAAACCCGATATTATCAGTCGTCTGATGGACATCATTTCACCCAGAATGCCTATTCTGCAAATAGGCTCCGTTGCCGTCGATGTGGAGATACGTACCGATGCCAAAGGTATGGCCAAGGGATTATCGGGGCGGATGAGCCTGCCTCAAGATCGGGGGATGTTATTTGTTTTTCCCGACTCCAGACCTCGCAATTTTTGGATGAAAGACATGCGTTTTGCCCTGGATTTTGTTTGGATTAACGACAACCAAATAGTCGGGTTTGATAAAAATGTTCCGCCCCCAGCTAAAACAGGCGGCAAACCGGCCGTAGTTTACTTTCCTTCATTGGCCGATTGGGTTTTGGAAGTCAACGCCGGCTTTATCGACACTCATCATCTCCAGATAGGCGACACCGTTGTGCTAAACTCGCCTAACTAAAATATGAAATGGCAGCCTGCTCCCGATATCACAACCAGGATTCAATTTTTGGTTGAAAATCTTGGATTTATTAAATTTGATACTCAAAGAATTTTTTGCTTTAGAAGCTGGGGATCTTCAGGCCGGGCTACTGCCAGAATTTGGAGCCTGCCCACCATTTGGCAGGTCGCTTTAAATACTAAAGCCGGTTATTGCCTTGAGGTAATTTCCGAAAAGTTTGACCGGTTAAGTATGCCGGAACAGGAAAAGGTTTTAATTCACGAGCTTTTACATATCCCCAAAGGTTTTACCGGAGGACTTGTTCCTCACCGCACGCAAAAAAGAAGACTGTTCAGGCATTATCACGATACCGTGGAAACGTTATTTAACTCACTATCCCGAAAATCATATACTAAATAAATGGTATGAAGATATTGCATGGAGAAAACACTTTAGTCTCCCGTAGCCGGTTTTTAGAATACAAAACCAAAGCCGTCACCCAGGGATTTTTGGTTCAGGATTTATCTGGGACCGATTTAACCCTGGCCAAGCTGAATGAACACCTCAACTCCACCTCTCTTTTTGAAGAAAAATATCACCTCTTCATCGATCAATTTTTCAGCCGCAGGCCGAGTAAAGAAAAGGAAAGTATCATTAAGTTCGTCTTAAATAACCCTGACTCACCCATAGTTTTCTGGGATGATAAAGACGTATCCCTTCAGGTAAAAGGATTTCCTTCTACTGTAGTTGAGCGCTTCGAACTGCCGCCTTACTTGTTTAGATTTGCTGACACCTTGACCGTGCCATCGTTTCATCAGGCCCTCACAGTGGCCGCCCCCGAACAAGTAATGGCTATACTGGTTCGCCAACTCCACAATTTAATTCTCGTCAAACACAAAAAGGGTACTTTTCCTGCCTGGCAGCAGGCTAAACTAATCAAGCAAGCTGCCCAATTCTCAGATGCCAAACTGCTGAAGTCCTACCGGAACTTGCTAAGTATCGATTTCAAAATAAAAAACTCACTGCTGCCGTATGATTTGACTACTGCTATTGAAGTTTGGCTGGTAAGTCTATACCATGAATAGGTGGACTCCTGCCATCTACTCGAATCTCTGAGGTTATTTCCCAAGCAATGTGATCAGGTTATCTGGGAAATGGCCCAGCAACCTATTCCTTCAGATTTTCCTCTAGTTTCCAACATCGTAGTTTCCGGAATGGGTGGTTCCGCCCTTGGCGGTCGGGTAGTGGCCAACTTGGAAAGACAGGTTCTCAAAGTTCCCATTATCACCTCTACCGAATATCATCTGCCCAACTTCGTAAACGACAAGTCGCTCGTAGTTATCAGTAGCTACTCCGGAAACACCGAAGAGACTATTCATTCCTTGGCCGAAGCCAGAGCCAGAGACGCCAAAATATTCGTGATCACCACCGGAGGCACATTGGCTGAGATCGCTTCCAAAAACCAGCTTCCCTGTTATCTCATCGACCCCAAATACAATCTTTCCGGCCAGCCCAGGATGGGTTTGGGCTACGCTGTATTTGCCCTGATTTCTCTTCTGGCCCGCTGCCAATTAATTAATCCCATTTCTCATTTGGGAGACATACCCGAATATTTGACCCAAAAGCAGTCTCAAACGGCTCAGTTTCAGCAATTGGCTCGGATTTTAAAAGATAAAATTCCGGTTCTGGTTAGTAGCGAACACTTAAAGGGTGCAATTCATTGTTTTAAAAACCAATTAAACGAAAATGCCAAAAATTTCGTAGCCGCTTTTGACATTCCCGAGCTGAATCATCATTTAATGGAAGGCTTAACTTTCCCGGAATCCAATTCCCAAAACCTTCATTTCGTCTTCTTCAACTCCGATAACTACCACCCGGAGGTAAAAAAAAGGTATTCTATTACCATGGACGTCGTCTCCCGTCAGAAAATTTCTCACACCTCAATTGATCTTTCCGGACCCAACCGGATTTTTGAAGTTATGGAAACAATTCAGATGGGTGGATTTGTCTCATATTACTTATCTCAAGAAAATGGGGTTGACCCGGGACCCATTCCTTGGGTAGACTATTTCAAGGATGAAATTCGTAAAATGGTTTAGTGAGCTGGGAAAAGAGGATGTGGGTATAGCCGGAGGCAAAGGCGCAAACCTTGGCGAATTGACCACCGCCCACATTCCGGTTCCCCAGGGCTTTGTGGTGCTTGCCTCAGCTTATTTCGAATATTTAGACTACAACAAGCTTAGGCCCCACATTCATCAAATTCTCAGTGGCACCGACATTCTCGACCCGCATCAGTTAAATGTCGCTTCCCAAAAAATCCAAAAGCTGATGCAGCAGGCAGAAATTCCAGATGACGTCAGTAGGGAAATTTTTACCGCCTATCAGGAACTAAATCAGAAATATTCCAAATCCGGCAGTGATCTTTCCGTCGCCGTCAGAAGCAGCGCCACCGCCGAAGATCTGCCGGAGGCCTCCTTTGCCGGCCAGCAGGAGTCCTATTTAAACATTACCGGCGATGCCAATGTCATCCTGAAGGTCAAAGAGTGCTGGCTGTCTCTTTTTGGCGCCAGAAGCATTTTTTACCGCCAGCAGCAGAAATTTGATCATTTCAAAGTGGGCATTGCCGTCCCGGTTCAAAAAATGGTCCAGTCCGAAGTCTCAGGTGTTATGTTTACCGTCGACCCAATTTCCAAAAACAAGGACACCGTGATAATTGAAGGCGCCTTTGGCCTGGGAGACTACATCGTTCAGGGAGTAGTCACCCCCGACCATTACGAGGTTTCCAAATCCGACAAAAAAATCCTGGTCAAGCAAATAAACAAGCAGGAGGTCATGGAAATTAGAAGCCTTCACGGAGTCAAGGAAATTAAAGTTGCCCCCAAACTGCAGTCCAAGCAAAAGCTGTCCGACGCCAAAATTCTTGAATTGGCTGAAATAGGTAAAAAAATCCACCACCACTATTTCTTCCCTCAGGACATCGAGTGGGCTTATGCCGATGACGAACTGTATATTACCCAGGCCCGTCCCATCACGACTCTGGACGACAAATCCAAAGATGATCAGGCGGTAAACGGTGCCACCACCAGCCTGGGAACCCCCATTTTAAAAGGTGCCCCCGCTTCTCCCGGAACGGTTTCCGGTCCGGTTCGCATAGTTCCCGATGTTAAAAAGTTAGATAAAGTTAAACCCGGAGACATCATGGTCACCGATATGACCACTCCTGATTTTGTTCCGGCCATGAAAAGAGCCGCCGGCATCATTACCAATAGGGGAGGTCTGACTTCTCACGCCGCCATCGTTTCCCGAGAGTTGGGTGTTACCTGTGTCGTAGGCACCACCACTGCCACCAAAGTCTTAAAAGACGGCATGGTAGTTACCATTAACGGCAATACCGGAGAAATATTTAAGGGTGGGGCACCTCGCTCGTCGGTCAAAGTCGCCGCCCCGCTTAAGCCGGCTTCCGAAGAAAAACACTACAAAACAGCCACCAAAGTTTATGTAAATTTGGCCGAAACTGAACTGGCCAACGACATTTCCAAACACTATGTTGACGGGGTCGGACTGCTCCGGGCCGAGTTTATGATTGCCGGCATCGGCACTCATCCTAAAAAACTGATCGCCGACGGCAAAGAAAAAGTCTTTATCGAAAAATTAGCTCGAGATATAGGGATATTCGCCAAGGCCTTCATGCCCAGGCCGGTCATCTATCGGGCCACCGATTTTAAAACCAATGAATACCGGGCTTTAAAAGGCGGTGACAAATACGAGCCGGAGGAAAGTAACCCCATGCTGGGCTTTAGGGGCGCTTACCGTTACATCAAAAGTCCTGAAGTGTTTAACCTCGAGCTAGAAGCCATCAAGATCGTCAGAAACAAACACGGTCTAAAAAATCTTCACCTGATGATTCCCTTTGTTTCCACTGTCAATGAAATGCTAGAAGTCAAAAAGCTGGTTGCCGCCTCCGGGCTATATCGCTCAGCCCAGTTTAAGCTATACATGATGTGCGAAATTCCCGCCAACGTCATCCTGTTGGATGACTTTATTGATGTCGGCATCGACGGCATTTCCATAGGTAGTAACGACCTGACCATGTTGATTCTGGGAATTGACAGGGATAACGCTGAAGTCGCTCCGAACTTTGATGAAAGAAATCCGGCTGTATTGTGGGCTTTGGAAAAAATCATCAAAACTTGTGCCAAACGGGGGATCGCCTGCGGCATTTGCGGCCAAGCCCCGTCTGAATATCCCGAGCTGGTTGAAAAACTGGTCAACTGGGGCATTACCAGCATTAGCGTCAACCCCGATGCAATCGCCCGTACCCGAGAAATAGTTCATCATTGCGAAGAAAACCTTATCACCAAAAAATAGTACAATTATTCTATGCCCAAACTTGCCCAACTGTTTTCCCGAGAGATTTTGGATTCCCGAAGTAATCCTACTTTAGAAACGGTAGCTATTCTTGACGACGGAAGTTTTGGCATGGCTTCCGTTCCTTCTGGCAGTTCCACCGGTGCCGAAGAATCCGCTGAAATTCGTGATAACGACCCTAACCGCTATTTTGGCAAAGGGGTTTTAAAAGCAGTTTATAACGTCAACTCTGAAATTAAATCCGCCTTAATCGGCAAAGACTTTGACAGTCCCCAGACAGTTGACCAGGCATTGATTAACCTGGACGGCACCTCTACTAAAGCTAGATTGGGAGCCAACGCCCTTCTGAGTGTCTCCATGGCGGTCACCAAGGCTTTGGCGGCATCGTATAAGGTACCCTTATACAAATACATTGCCACTGTTGCGGACAACAAAGATCCGCTCTTTATTCCCACCCCCGTCTTCAATATGATCAACGGTGGCAAACACGGGGCCGGGAATCTTGATTTTCAGGAGTTCCACGTCATCCCTACCCGCACCGGACCATTTTCAACTATGCTGCAAACCGGTGTGGAGATTTATCAGGTCATTAAAAAACTTCTTGCCCGTCGGGGAGCCATCCACAGCGTAGGTGATGAGGGCGGATTTGCTCCCAATTTATTTACTAATTTGGATGCCTTAGAAATTTTGGTTGAATCAATCACTGAATGCCGGAAAAAACCGACCATCGACGTTGAATTAGGCCTTGATGTGGCCGCAAATTCATTCTACAACAACGGCAAATACTCCATTAAAGACCGTAGCCAACCCATGGAAGCCCCTGAGTTTATTGATTATCTTAGAGACTTAAACAATCAATATCACTTAAGACTTTTAGAAGATCCTCTGTTTGAATCTGATTGGAAAGGCTGGTCCAGCATTACGGCTGAGTTAGGCGCCAACACCACCATAGTAGGCGATGATCTTTTAGTCACCAACAAAGACAAGGTTACCAAAGCCGTAGCCGAGAAAGCTTGCACCGGAATTATCATTAAGCCAAATCAGAACGGCACCGTAACCGAATCCATCGCTGTAGTCAAACAATCCCGCCAGGCTGGCTGGAAAATTAACGCGTCTCACAGATCAGGCGAAACAACCGATACTTTCATTGCTGATTTTGCCGTAGGAGTCGGAGCCGACTATGCCAAGTTCGGAGCTCCCTGTCGGGGTGAACGCACTGTCAAATACAATCGCTTCCTCGTGATTGAAACAGAGCTGTCATCTCACTAACTTAATTGTTAAACTGATAGTGTTAACAGTATATTAATAACTTGATTCTCTATGTTTACTCGTCCTAAACCGGTACTTCTGACCATTATGGATGGTTGGGGCATGGCCCCGGATGGTCCCGGCAATGCCATCACACAGGCTAAAACCCCCAACATCGACTACCTTTGGCAGAACTTTCTTCATACCCAGCTAATTGCCCATGGTGAGTCGGTCGGCTTACCCAAAAGAGAACCAGGTAACACCGAGACCGGACATCTCAACATGGGAGCCGGAAGTATCGTTTATCAGGACCTGCCCCGGATCAATATGTCCATCGCCGACGGCAGTTTCTTTCAAAACCCGGCCTTGTTAAAAGCCGCTGCTCATGTAAAAACCAACAACTCCCGTTTTCATATCATGGGTTTAATCGGCGGTGGCGGAGTTCATTCTGATATCTCGCATTTTTTTGCCCTGCTTAGATTTTGTCACGAACAACAGTTAACGGAAGTTTACTTGCACTTGTTTACCGACGGCCGTGATTCTCCTCCCACGGTATCCATGACCTACGTCAATCAGCTGCAAACTGTAATGGCCCGGGAGGGTGTAGGCCAGATAGCCTCGGTAGCCGGGCGTTATTACGCCATGGATCGGGATTTTCGCTGGGACAGAATTCAGAAAACCTATCTCGCTTTAGCCGAAGGTAAAGGTCCAACTGCACCCAATATCGAAACCGCCATTTCCACCTCTTATGCAGCCGGAAAAATGGACGAGTTTATAGAACCTACAGTCATTTTGAATTCTGATGGCCAACCACAGCCCAGAGTTCAGAAAAATGACGCAGCAGTTTTCGTCAACTTCCGCATTGATCGGCCCCGGGAGCTGACCAAAGCCTTTGTCCTTCCGGATTTTGAAAAAACTGCCAACGTAGTCGGTTTTGACCCCTATGCCGTTGACTACCTTAAAAAACACGACATTGAAGACTCACAAATTTCCAAGCAAAAACCGTTTGCCCGGGGACCGCGCATTGAAAATCTGTTTTTTGTCACTCTGACCGAATACGAAACCAATTTACCGGTCACTATTGCCTACCCACCCCAGGCAGTCGAAAAACCTCTCGGATTTATAATTGCCGAACAGGGTCTGACTCAGCTGCGGGTTGCCGAATCAGAAAAAGAGCGGTTCGTAACTTACTACTTCAACGGACTAAAAGAAGAGCCGTTTCCCAAAGAAGAACGAATGATTATCCCGTCACCCAAAGTTCCCACTTATGACAAAAAACCGGAGATGTCCGCCCATGAAACCACCGCCAAATTGGTTGAAGCCATCGCTTCCGGCAAATATGACCAGATAGTCATCAATTACGCCAATCCCGACATGGTCGCCCATACCGGTAACCTTCAGGCCGCCATTAAAGCCGTAGAAACTACAGACGAATGCATCGGCCAGGTTTACAAAGCCATTCTTGAAGCCGGAGGAGTGATGCTCATTACTGCCGATCACGGTAATGCAGAAGAAATGATCAACTTTACTACCGGTGAAGTAGACACCGAACACAACGCCAATCCCGTTCCTTTAATAATCGTCGGTAAGGATTTTCAGACCGGGGCTCAAATTGCCCAGGGTATATTAGCTGATGTCGCCCCCACTATTCTTTCCATCATGCAGATCCCCCTGCCCCTCTCCATGAATGGTCGAAACCTCATCTCCTCTGTAAACCAATAACGTCACCTCACCTTTGGTGGTATTCCCATCGTCTGGGCCTATGTATTCGTGAATTTTGGTTAATTCTCTGGCCACAACCACCTGAGCGTTGGGGTATTTAGTACTAATTTTCTCAATCGTCTTTTGTATTCTGAGCGGGGATTCATAAATAATGTGCGTGACCTCACGTTCCAATTCGTATTTTTTAGGCAAAAATCCCCAAAACTTGAATATATTAGTCGGAAGGCCTGCGGCAGACAAAGCAGTCGCTCCTGCAAAAGCTCCCGGTATAGGCACGACTTTTACTCCCAACTTTCTGGCCTCCCGAACCACCTTAAATCCGGGATCAGACAGTAGGGGAGTCCCGGCGTCAGAAACCAAAGCCACATCATTTAGTTCCAATTCTCGCATCACTGTGTTGATTTGGTCTTTTTCATTCCAATCTCTGACCGAAATAAATCTCTGCTGCAAAGCCGGCAGCTGCAACTCCGAAATTAAATTTCCATACCGTTCTCTGATCAGCTTAAGTAGTAGTCCCGTGTGCCGCGTGTCTTCGCAGGCAATAACCGGCACACTCAAAAGGACTTTAATCGCCCTGATGGTGATATCTTCCAGGTTGCCAATTGGCGTGGCTACCACATATAATGTCTCCATTGTGGATATTTTACGCCAATTGATCGATTTTATCCTTCACATCGATGTTCATCTCGGAGAGCTGATAACTCAATATGGTTTCTGGGTCAACGCCATTCTCTTTATCATCATATTTATTGAAACCGGTTTGGTTATCACCCCTTTCCTTCCGGGAGACAGTCTGCTATTTGCCGCCGGAGCCTTCGCCGCTTTAGGCTCTTTGAATATCGGCCTTCTGCTGGGTCTTCTTACTGTCGCAGCCATTCTTGGTGACACCGCCAATTACTGGATTGGTCATTTTTTTGGCCAAAAATTAATAAATAATCCTAAAATTCCCATCCGCCAGGAGCACATTGATCAAACCAACGCCTTCTTTGACAAACACGGCGGAAAAACCATTTTTTTGGCCAGATTTGTTCCCATTGTTCGCACTTTTGCTCCATTTGTAGCCGGAATCGGGAAAATGCATTACGGAAAATTCATTTCATATAACGTTTTCGGAGGCATCGTCTGGGTCGGACTATTCACACTAGCTGGGTATTTCTTTGGCAACGTTCCCGCCGTCAAACATAACTTTTCTTTGGTGATCATGATTATTGTTGCGGTATCAGTCCTGCCGGTAATCTCGCACCTGATCATCCCCAAGAAAAAAGATCACTCCTCAAAATAAACTGCGTCTCCACACTCTTTTAAAGCTGACTCATCGATTTCCCCCGCCAGCCACAGCTTACTCCCTAAATTTATCTCAGCTACAGCCCGAATACCCATGACAAAACCATTGCACACATCAGGACAATCGTGCGAAAGTTCCAAGCTTAATCTCTCAGCCTTTCTTAACAGACCGTTTGGCGTTAAATCTTCAGGCGTCAGCTTAATCGGCCACCCAATAGTGCTTATAATTACGGATTTGCTTTTGTTAAAACATCCATTTAGCCTGGCTGTAGCTCTTAAAAAGTCCTTATATTCTACCAAAACCTCATTCACCACTAAATTAGTCGTCAAAAAAACTCCCTACCCACGAAGTGCTATCTTTCAGTATAGTTTCCATCTGAGTCTGGCCTCTTTGGAACTTTACCTGCACGCCTGCCTAAGGCAAATACCACACCCGACCCATAAGCTGCAATATCTCTCGCACGACGCTCCCCATAAGGTATATCTGGTGTGTAATAACCATCTCTGGTATGTTCTGGAATTTTTCTAGAACTCTTCGAAGTTTGTTTCTCCTCTGGAGCCTCGATTTGTACAGGCATATTAGTTACTTAAAAATTTTCTGATTACTCCCACACATTTTCCTTGAATTCTGACTTTATCTCCGGTTACAAAAATGGGGGACATACTGGAATTAGCTGGCTCCAACCTCACTCGGGTGGATTCCTTAAAAAACCTTTTTAAGGTAGCAAACCCGTTATCCAAAAGCGCCACCACCACTTCTCCGTTACTGGCCTGTTCCGTTTGCTCAATCACCACATAGTCTTTATCGTAAATACCCGCTTCAATCATTGAATCACCTTTCACCTGAAGCACAAAGCATCTTTTTTTAGCCGATACCATTGAGGGCGGAACCGCGAATGAAGCATTTGGATCGGTATAAGGCTCAATAGGTTGTCCGGCGGCAATAAATCCCAAGACCGGAAGATCAATGGCAGCCACTGAAGTGGTTCTTTGGGAGGCAGTTTTGTCTAAAATTTCAATTCCCCTGACAGACCCTTCGAATTTTTTAATAATTCCCTTTTTTTCCATCGCCTGAAGATGTTCATGAACTGTCGCCAGTGACCTGACTCCCAATGCCTTGGCTATCTCCAGCAAAGTCGGTGAAAATCCATTAGTCTGGATATATTGAGTTACAAAGTCTAGAATTTGTCTTTGTCTGTTGTAAAGTGTGACCGGCATATCTATAATCTAACCCGAACATTACCCAAAGTCAAGTCCATGTTTAAACTCAAATCAACTTATAAGCCGACAGGCGATCAGCCGGCAGCCATACAAAAGTTAGTCGAGAACCTTAAAAACGGTGAGCCGCACCAGGTTCTTCTGGGAGTTACCGGTTCCGGTAAAACCTTTACCATGGCCAATGTAATTCAGGCCGTTCAAAAACCAACACTGATTATCTCCCACAATAAAACTTTGGCCGCTCAGCTCTACCAGGAATTTAAGGAGTATTTTCCGGATTCGGCCGTTTCCTATTTTGTCTCGTATTACGACTACTACCAACCCGAAGCCTACATTCCCGCTACCGACACTTATATTGAAAAAGAAACCGACATTAACGATGAAATAGACAAACTCAGACTGGCGGCTACTACCAATCTTCTCACCAGAAAAGACACCATAGTCATCGCCTCAGTCTCCTGCATTTACAACCTGGGCTCTCCGGTGGAATACGGCAAAAGTATTCTGGAACTGGCCGAAGGCCTAAAAGTACAGCGTCAGCAGATCGTCATGCGCTTAAACGATTTGCAGTACACCCGTTCCGACTACGATTTTCGCCGCAGCACCTACCGCATTCGGGGCGAAACAATTGACGTCTATCCGGCTTACGAAGACACCGCCATCAGAATTACTCACAACGGCACTCAGATCACCAAACTGGAAAAAATAAATGCCTTAACCGGAGAAATCGTAAAACCGGCACCTAATCCTGAAAGTTTTGTTAAAAATCAACCCGGGTCGTACAAAAGCCTGGTCGTTTTTCCCGCCAAGCATTTCATTTCCCAAAAAGACAACCAGGATCAGGCCCTTTCCCAAATCGCCTCTGACCTGAAAGACCAACTTTCAGTCTTAACCGCCCAAAATAAGCCCCTAGAGGCTCATAGGCTAAAGCAGCGGGTGACCTACGACTTGGAAATGATCAAAGAATTAGGTTACGTAAACGGCATCGAAAACTACTCCCGCTACTTCGACGGCCGAAAACCCGGTGACCCGCCGTATTCTTTACTTGATTATTTCGGCCGCGATTATCTGTTAATTATCGACGAATCACACATCACTCTTCCCCAAATCCGTGGCATGTATAACGGCGATCAGGCCAGAAAACAGACTTTGATAGATTTTGGTTTTCGTCTTCCCAGTGCACTCGACAACCGGCCTTTAAAATTTGATGAATTCATGCGTCGTATGGGCCAAACAATCTACACCACAGCTACCCCCAACGATTGGGAAATTTCATTGTCCCAAAATCATGTCGTAGAGCAGTTGATCCGGCCCACCGGACTGGTTGATCCGGCTGTTTCAATTCGTCCCACCGCCGGTCAGATTCCCGACTTAATAAATGAAATAGTTGCCCGAACAGCCAAAAGTCAGCGGGTCCTGGTCACGACTCTTACTAAACGGATGGCCGAAGATTTAACCGCTTTTCTTACCGAAAAAGGGTTAAAAGTGCAGTACCTGCACTCTGACATTGATACTCTAAAGCGGCTTGATGTCTTAAGTGATTTGCGCCAGGGTAAAGCCGACGTAGTTGTTGGCATCAATCTTTTGCGCGAAGGTTTGGATCTGCCTGAAGTTTCATTGGTCGCCATTTTGGATGCTGACAAAGAAGGATTCCTGCGCTCTCGCACTTCACTTATCCAAACCATGGGTCGGGCAGCCCGTCATGTGGACGGTCTGGTCATTATGTATGCCGACAAAGTCACTGACTCCATGAAAAATGCTGTGGCCGAAGTCGAAAGAAGGCGCAACATTCAAATTCAGCACAACAAATCTCATCACATCGTTCCGGTCTCCATCCAAAAACCATTCCGAGACCGGATTATCGAGCTTCAGGAAGAGTCCCCGGTTAAGTTCGACCCCCAGCAAATCCTGAAAGGCAAAACCGACGATGTGGCCGATGTCGATATGTCCAAAGTCAGCCAGCTTACCCCCGACGACTTAACCAAATTAGTCAAGATTATGACGAGACAAATGCAACAGGCAGCCAAAAATCTTGATTTTGAGCTGGCCGCCAAAATCCGCGACCGGATCATAGACATCAGGACCCCTTGAATAAAACCCGAAACTTCTGCTACAATATCTGATCTATGGGAGACTTCATTTCCATCCACGGAGCCCGTGAACACAATCTTAAAAACGTCGACTTAGAACTTCCTAAAAACAAATTGGTAGTTTTTACCGGGCTTTCAGGTTCAGGTAAGTCGTCCTTGGCTTTTGATACCATCTACGCCGAAGGCCAGAGGCGTTACGTCGAATCTTTAAGTTCCTACGCTCGCCAATTCTTAGGCGTCATGGATAAGCCGGATGTGGATCAAATTGACGGACTTTCGCCTGCCATTTCCATCGATCAGAAGTCAGCCTCCCACAACCCCCGATCTACCGTCGGAACCGTCACCGAGATTTACGACTACCTCAGGCTGCTATATGCCAGAATTGGTCATCCCCATTGTCCCGTCTGTGGTCGGGAAATAGCCGTAACTTCAGTCCAGCAAATCGTCGACCAGATACTGGTGATGTCTGCCCAGGAACTGGCTGCAAATAAAACCTTCCGTTTTCTTCTCCTTTCCCCGGTTATCCGTGACCGGAAAGGGGAATATACGGAGCTTTTTTCATCCCTGCGCCAAAAAGGATTTCAGAAAGTCAGAGTCGACGGCAAAATTATTGGCCTGGATGAAAACATTTCGCTGTTAAAAAACAATAAACACGTAATCGACGTGGTAGTTGATCGGGTAGTAATCGACAAACAATCACTAAAAAATTCACAAAAGGATCTCAAAACCCGTCTTTACGATTCTGTGGAGTCGGCGACTAAGCTGTCCGAAGGGCTGTGTATTTTAGGCAAAGTTGAGGACAAATCATTTGATTTTCCCGAAAAACCGACCAGCATTTCAGATCATCTATTCTCCGAACGCTTCGCCTGTCCTGTCGATAATCTGGCTCTCCCTGAAATCGAACCCCGGCTTTTTTCATTCAACTCTCCTCACGGCGCCTGTCCCACCTGTACCGGACTGGGGACATTACTAAAAATCGATGAAAACCGCATTTTAAATCCCAACCTGACTGTCTCGGAAGGCGGAATTCTGCCTTACGCCAACACATTTACCTACGATTCCTGGTTTGCCCAAAAAATCGCCGGAGTGGTCCCCATTAAAATTCCCATCGGCGAACTGACTGCGGCTCAGAAAAAATCCTTGTTATACGGTTTTCCGGGCCAGTTCGAAGGCATTATTCCTAACCTGGAACGCCGCTACAAGCAAACGGAGTCGGATTTCATCCGAGCCGAAATTGAAAAATACATGCGTAAAGAAATCTGTCCTACCTGTGAAGGCCAACGCCTCAAACCTGAAGCTTTGAAAGTTACTATTGAGGGAAAATCCATCGTTCAAGTGACCCGCATGTCTATTTCCCAATCCCTTGATCAGCTTTCGGGATTATCAAACCTCTCTGCGCGAGAACTGCAGATTTCTGCTCCCATTCTAAAGGAAATTAAAAACAGGCTTGGGTTTTTAGTTTCAGTCGGACTGGATTATTTGACCTTAGATCGCACGGCCACAACTCTGGCGGGTGGTGAAGCTCAAAGAATTCGTCTGGCTTCGCAAATCGGGTCTGGACTCTCAGGGGTACTCTATGTTCTGGATGAACCTTCCATTGGTTTACATCAAAGAGACAACCAAAGATTGATTGACACTCTTAAACATCTTCGGGATCTGGGCAACTCAGTTATTGTAGTCGAACACGACCGCGAAATGATGTTAGCTTCAGACTTTCTGGTTGATTTTGGACCAGGCGCCGGAGAACGTGGCGGACAGGTGGTATCCCAGGGAACCCCCCAACACGTCATGTCGGATCCCCAATCCTTAACCGGCCGTTATCTTTCCGACAAAAAGAAAATTGAAGTCATCGATGAACCGATTGAACCAAATATCAAACCCCCTCGTCCTGTCGGTGATTTAATAATTACCGGAGTTTCTCAGCACAATTTAAAAAATGTTACCGCCCGGTTTCCTCTGGGCAAATTTATAGTCATAGCCGGAGTTTCCGGCTCAGGTAAGTCCACTCTTTTAATCGATGTGTTGTATCAGGCAATAGCCGGTAAGCTAAATCCAGATCATCGGGAAAAACCCGGTAAATACGACCAGATTTCAGTCGTAAATGAAGTTGGCCAAACAGTTGAACTGACCTCTGCTGTAAATCGCATCATTCTTGTCGATCAGTCACCCATTGGTCGTACCCCCAGAAGTAATCCCGCCACCTACACCGGTCTTTTTACCCACATTAGGGATATCTTCACCCTCACACCGGAAGCCAGGGTAAGAGGCTACAAACCGGGCCGCTTTTCCTTCAACGTCAAGGGTGGCCGCTGCGAAAACTGTCAGGGTGAGGGCCAAATTAAAATTGAAATGCAGTTCTTGCCGGACATTTACGTCAATTGTGATGTTTGTAAAGGCTCCCGATACAACTCGGAAACTCTTGAGGTTCATTACAAGGGCAAAAACATCGCCGAAGTTCTGAATTTAACCGTCGAAGAAGCTCTGGAATTCTTTAAAAATATTCCCGTTGCCACCGACAAGCTCCAAACCTTAAAAGACGTCGGATTGGATTACATTCGTTTAGGTCAGCCGGCCCCCAGCCTTTCCGGAGGCGAAGCCCAACGCGTTAAGCTGGCCACGGAACTTTCCAAAAAGGCCACCGGCAAAACAATCTATATTTTGGATGAACCTACTACCGGCTTACATTTTGCCGACCTGGAAAGGCTCTTAAATGTCTTAAAACGCCTTCAGGCCGCCGGTAATACTGTCGTGGTTATCGAGCACAATCTTGACGTCATTAAAAATGCCGATTGGATTATTGAGCTGGGTCCGGAAGGCGGAGACAAGGGCGGACAGATTATCGCCACAGCTACCCCCAAAGAATTGGCTAAAATTTCCAATAGCCCTACCGGAAAGTACCTTTAAAAAAGCTGCATTGCTCCTTGTTCTGAAAAAATCGACTCCGACTTCTTAATCCACCAGATCATTACCGCCAATCGCGCATACCCATAAGCCGGCTTTTGCGATACAATTTGCCAATGCCGATACTCCTGGCTTTCTTGCTTTTACTCTTAAGCGTCTTGCCGGCAAAAGCCGAAAACCCGAAATTTAAAACCAGTCTACAGGTAAATTACATTTATACCGCCAGTGGCTCTTCCACGGTCAAACAAAATTTTACGGTTACCAATCTTACCTCCAAATATTTAAGTTCAAATTACGAATATCAGGTTATCGGACCGCTTCCTGGAAATCTGACCGGACGGGACGCCAAAGGTCCCTTAACCATTCAGACCGAAAAGTTAAACGAGGCCACAACTTTAGTTCGGGTCCTCTTTAACGACGTCGTCGCCGGGATCAATCGCTCGCTGAAATTTTCCTTAACTCACGACGGGCCTGCTCTGTTTCAAAAAGGAGAAACCAGGGAAATGGTTATTCCTACTTTGACCGATTATTCTTCGGTCTCCGATTACTCGGTTAGTCTGATCGTGCCGCAATCATTCGGAGTTTTAGCCTACTCTTCTCCTCCTCCCACTTCTCATAAAGCTGACGCTAAAGCCAAAACATACACCTATATATATCGGGATAATCTGATTGAAAACGTCAATATTCAGGCAATTTTTGGTAATTTTCAAAGTTGGGGTTTAAGACTTGAGTATGAAATACCGAATGCCGACACACGTTCTCGCCAAGCTATACTTCTCCTGCCTCCGGATTTGTCATCGCAAAAAATTATTTTAAATTCTTTCTCTCCACCTCCGGAAAATGTATACGCAGACCCGGCAGGCAATTGGCTTGCCTTATACAATATTCCAGCCAAAACCACACAAAAGGTGACGATATTAGGTCAAGCCAGACTGATCTTTCCGGAGGACTTTTCCTCTTCCGTGCCCAACTCCTCCAAAATCAGTTTTTCAGCTCAAAAGCAATCTCCCCCAGAAGCCATAAAACCCGTTAAGACGGAATTGTATTTCGAAACTTTTTCAGAATCCTCACCCGATATCAGGCTTTCCTGGGATAAGCCGGCTCAGATTTTCCCTTTCTTATGCCGCAACACACTCATCCATATCAAAAATCAGGGATCATCGGCTATCCAACACTTGCCTCTGACAATATCCTCATATGGCCTGAATTTTAAGCTCGAACAGCCTACTGTGCCGATAATTCCACCCCAGGGCACGATCTCCATTCCCTTATCTGTTTGCGCCACCATTTCAGAACTGCTTGATCCCAAATTTTTAACCATCTCAGCGGATAACGCCAAAGTAACTTATAATGTTCCGGCACAGTCCATTCTGCTTTTTTATGTCATCGTCATTGTCGGCTTCACCCTCATTATTATCCTTGCGGCAGCAATTGCCCATCACGCCTGGGGTATACATTTTCAAAAACACCCAAGGCACAGTCATTTACGTCGGCAAGGCCAAAAATCTTAAAAGACGAGTTGCGTCCTACTTTAATTCACCGGTTAAGCTCGGACCAAAAACAAATAAACTCGTCTCCCAAATTCACACCCTGGATCACATTCCGGTAAATTCTGAAATTGAAGCTCTTCTTTTGGAAAGCAGCCTGATTAGAAAATTCAAACCTTTTTATAACCTGATTTCCAAAGACGACCGCACGCCTTACTTTATTCATTTAACTAAAGAAGAGTATCCCCGGCCCGTCATAAACCACAAACCTCAAAAAGCCTTAGCCGGACCATTTTTAAACGGATTGATTCCCAGACGTATCTTAAAAAGTCTTCGGGCTGTCACTCCGTATTGTCTGGCTCAAAGGCCGGTCAAAACTCCCTGTTTTTATTCCCATCTCAATTTATGCCGTCCCTGTCCCGGGTCTGATCTGACTTCCGACCAAAAAAAGGAATATCAAAAAAATATTCTCCGGCTTAAAAAACTTCTCTCGGGAAACTTTGCCGGTGTTAAATCCCAGTTAACCGCCAATATGCTTCAAGCTTCAAAACTGCAAAACTACGACAAGGCTGCCAATTTAAGAGATCAGCTTCAGGCCCTGGAGAACTTATTAAACACCCCGATCGCAGCCGATGAATATCTGGTTAACCCTAACCTGGTTCAGGATCAAAGAAGCCTGTCTTTGGATAAATTGGAGGCTGAATTGTCTGCATATTTACCCACCCTTAAACGATTAAACCGGATAGAAATGTTCGATGTAGCTCACCTATCAGGCACCTTCGCCACAGCCGCCATGGTAGTCGCCGTTAACGGTCAACCCAATCCCGATTATTACCGCCACTTCAAAATAAAAAAGGCTCAAACTGACAGCGACGTCGATATGATGGCTGAAGTTCTTTCCCGCCGGGTCAAAAACGCTTCCTGGCCTACTCCTGACCTGATTGTTTTGGACGGTGGAATTCCTCAACTGGCGGCAGTTCTGAAATTAGACCTAAACTACCCCCTTATCTCCCTAGCCAAAAGACAAGAAACAATAGTCGTGCCTGCAAATGGAGGATTTCAGGAACTTAATCTTGATCGATCTCACCCCGGATTGCGTCTTCTGCAAAACTTACGTAACGAAGCCCACCGCTTCAGCCGCAGACTGCATCACCGCCTCCGTGGTAAGATTATTTCATAATGTTCAGATTGTTTCTGCGCTCAATCTCCATCAACTTTGCCAGTATCTACATCGCCATTATTATCTTAAACCCGGTTATTTCATATGTCGGTGGACTTAAAACTTTGTTAACTGCGGCCGTCATCATCGCCTTGGCCAATTTGTTTGTCCGCCCGATCGTCAACCTGTTACTCTTGCCGATTCACTTAATAACTTTGGGCCTGTTTCGTTGGGTAGCCAACCTGGCCACTTTATATTTGGTTACCATTCTGGTACCCAATCTTAAAATTCATGCCTTTGTTTCACCCCGGCTGGATATTGGATATCTTATTATTCCTCCGATCACTTTTTCCGCCTTTGGCAGCTTTATATTAGCTACAATCACTCTAACCTGCGTCTTCCATTTTCTTTACTGGCTGCTTCAGGATTAACCTAACCCTAATTTAGGGTATAATTACCAAAATGAAACCCACACTTGTTCTCGTACAACTGATTTCCGCGGTAGCCGTTTCGGTGTTAATTCTTCTTCAGGCCAAAGGTACCGGCCTCGGCCGCACTTTTGGCAGTGCTACCTATCACTCCAAAAGGGGAGTCGAATTTTTAGTATTCAGAGCCACCATTATTCTGGCTGTAATTTTTGTGACCACATCCATAATCACTCAGGTCTTCATGTGAACAAAAAATTCCGTTTCTATTTTCGTTTCTTAGTCGCCTTAGTTTCTAAATACTTTCCGTATTTAATCCTGGGCGCGATTCTTGCCATCACCGGTTTTTTCATTTTTATTCGCATAATTCAATACCTGCCCCAGTTCCGCTACACCAAAAGAATCGCTGTCATCGGCAAATACACTCTTTCCGAATTGCCCTCCTCAGTTCTTTCCAAAATTAGTATCGGACTTACTACCGTTGATGAATGGCAGATGCCGGTTTCCGGAATTGCCAAGTCCTGGGAAATCGGAAACAGTGGCAAAACGTACACCTTCACTCTTAATCCGCAAATTGATTGGCAGGATAAAACTGCCATCATCAGCCAGGATATCCGCTACCAGTTTCGCGACGCCAACATCAGTTATCCGGATGACTCCCGGATAGTTTTTGAACTCAAAGATCCGTTTTCTCCCTTACCGGCGCTTCTTTCAAGACCCGTAGTCAAAGTGATTAATCCCGGTCTTTTTAAGCCCACCCGTATCCTGGGAGCCGGAGAATACGCAGTCACCTCGTTTAAGCTCAATGGGGGAATTTTGGAGTCGCTCACCCTTAAACCCGTAAACACCCAAAACCGTCTTCCTGTTCTGCTCTATCATTTTTACCCCTCCACCAATTTAGCCCTGACCGCATTCAAATTGGGCCTGGTTAATTCGGTTGAAAACCTTTGGGAAACAACCGAACTTTCCCAATGGCCGAATCTTAGCACCAGTTCACAGGTTCTTTATGATCGTTATGTGGGCTTGTTTATGAATACTACTTCGCCAGTTTTTTCTGGCCAATCCGGGAAGAATTTAAGAACCGCTATCGCATACGCCATCGACAAAACCCGGTTTGAAAATCGCAGTGCCGGGCCCATCAGTCCCAATAATTGGGCCTACAATCCAGATATTAAAAAATTCATCCAGGATGCCACCAGATCAGCTCAGCTTCTGGAAAAAGTAGAAAAAATTCCTGAAAAAATCATTCTGCACACCGTTCCGGCCTACTTAGAAATTGCTGAACAGATTCAAAAGGATCTGCAGGCGGTTAAATTGCAAACCGAAATCCAGGTGACTCAGGAGATTCCGGAAGATTTTGAAGCTTTGGTCATCGCCCAGGCCCTGCCGCTTGATCCCGATCAATATAATTTCTGGCACAGCACCCAGGACAATACTAATCTCACCAATTTAAATAATCCCAGAATCGACAAGCTTCTGGAAGATGGGCGAAAAACTTATGACCAGGCAGCCAGAAAAAAAATATATCAGGATTTCCAAAAGTACTTAGTTGAAGAAGTTCCGGCCGTCTTTCTTTTCTATCCTCAGACTTATACCATCTCCAAAAATTGACCTCTTGACACCAAATTGGCAGTCGTGATATAAGAGTGCTAATACAGAAAGGAGGTGAAATAAATGGCATTCGACCTAATTCCAGGAAATATTTTTAGAGTCCCGTCGATCTTTGACGAGGACGACAGTAATTGGTCTATTACAAATCAAACTCCCAGCGGCATATCCATTTCCGAAGATGACAAATTTGTATTTGTCACCACCGCCTTGCCAGGAGTTGACGAAAAGGATGTCGATATCACTTTTGATAAAGGCATTCTCTGGGTCAAAGGTGAAACTAAAGAAGAAGAGTCTGACAAAAAACGTAAGTTTTTCCGAAAATCCACCAGCTCTTTTTCGTATCGGGTTGGTGTTCCGGGAGAACTTGATCTTTCGGTAGAGCCGGAAGCGACCTACAAAAACGGGGTCATGACTATCAAATTTACCAAGTCACCGGTAGCCCAACCTAAAAAAATTTCCGTCAAAAGTTCAAAATAGGAGATTTTTAAAACC
Source organism: Candidatus Amesbacteria bacterium RIFOXYB1_FULL_44_23 (assembly GCA_001773775.1). Classification (GTDB taxonomy): domain Bacteria; phylum Patescibacteriota; class Microgenomatia; order CAZETR01; family Amesbacteraceae; genus MEXR01. Next base: position 27,298 of record MEXR01000037.1, read on the forward strand.
CGCTTAACATTTACCGGACAGAAATTGTTAGCGGGTTGTTTTTTACCTGTAATTAGTCCACAATACTTCTTCATGCAGCCTTCTTTTTTGTTATTTACCTCACTTTCACTTTTAGACAGCATCAATCCCTGTGCCATATCAATTCTGCTGTTAACAGTCGGTTTTCTTCTTAGTTTAGATATAAAAAGAAAACAAATTCTGACTATCGGCGCAGTTTACATCCTAGGAATTTTTCTGACCTACATTTTGATCGGCTTAGGGGTCCTAAGCGCCCTGAGTTTTTTTGGCATCCCCAAAGCTATCTCTAAATTTGGCGCCCTCATCTTGATGACCTACAGTCTTTTAAGCCTGGCTGAAATTTACATTCCCAACTTTCCCATTAAACTTGCTATACCCTCCTTTATCAAGCCTCAGATAGCCAGTCTCATGTACAAAGCTTCCCTTGCCTCAGTCTTTTTGATGGGAGTCGTGGTCGGGATTTTTGAATTCCCTTGCACCGGCGGCCCTTATCTGACCGTCCTAACTCTTCTTCACGACCAGTCAACTGTTGTTTCCGGATTTTTTTGGCTGATTTACTACAACCTGGTATTTGTCTCGCCCCTGGTAATTATTCTGTTACTGACTGCCAACAAAAGCCTGCATCAGCACTTAACCTCATTTCGCCACAGTCACTCAAAAAAGGCCGGACTTGTCACCTCTCTTCTTCTTTTTGGTTTGGGTGTGATTATTTTCTTGCTCTAGACCGCTTACCTGCAATTTTTAACTGCAATATGGATCGAGCCAGATTAGCCTGAGCCTCAGCCATCATCGAGTTGTCACTTTTTTGTGATAGGATTTCTTCAGCTCTGGCTTTAGCTTCTCTGATTGCCGCTTCATCAATTTCCCCGCTATGAACGCCAAAGTCGGTTAAAAGTATCAGCCTGCCTTTTGAAAAATTCACAAATCCTTCGCCCACTGCCAGGCTCGTCTCTTCCTCTTTATTTCGCACAATCACTTCCCCGGCTGTTAAAAGGCTAAACAATGGAATATGTCCGGGAAGTATGGTAATTTGCCCTTCGCTGGTCGGCAAAGTCACGCTGTCACATTCCATTTCTAAAACCTTTTTTTCCATCGAAACAATAGCCAGATTCATACTTACTTTTTAGATTCCCTAAATGCCAGCTTGACCTGATCGATCGTACCCTTCATGTAGAAATGTTCTTCGGGAATTTCATCCACTTCTCCGTTTATTATCTTTTTAAATCCGTCTACCGTATCCTCAGTTTTTACATATTCGCCTTTTCTGCCGGTAAAGGTTTCAGCTACAAACATCGGCTGAGTCAAAAATCTTTGCACTTTTCTGGCTCTGGCCACGATTAGTTTGTCTTCATCTGACAACTCGTCAACTCCTAAAATCGCGATGATGTCCTGTAAATCCTTGTATCTTTGCAGTACTTTCTGCACTCCGTAAGCGGTATTGTAGTGGTCTTCGCCCACCACCTCAGGGTCCAGTATTCTTGAAGAGGAAGATAAAGGATCAACCGCTGGAAACAGCGCCTGTTCAGCCAGTGACCTTTCCAAAGACAAGGTACTGTCCAAGTGCGAGAAAGTAGTCACCGGAGCCGGATCAGTATAGTCATCTGCCGGCACGTAGACTGCCTGAATTGAAGTAATCGATCCCTTAATGGTAGAACTGATTCTTTCTTGTAACGCTCCCATCTCGGAGGCAATCGTCGGTTGATATCCAACTGCCGAGGGAATTCGTCCCAAAAGAGCTGATACTTCGGCTCCGGCCTGGGCAAACCGGAACATATTGTCAATAAACAGTAAAACATCTTCCCCCTTCTCGTCTCTGAAGTACTCGGCCATTGTCAAAGCCGTTAAGGCCGTGCGCAAACGAGCCCCTGGCGGTTCATTCATTTGGCCAAACACCATCGCGGTTTTATCCAGCACTCCGGCTTCCCTAAGTTCCCTATAAAGTTGAGTTCCTTCCCGGGTTCTTTCCCCAACTCCCGCAAAAACTGAGTGGCCTTTGTGTTCCGCACCGATGTTTCTGATGAGTTCCATAATTACTACCGTTTTCCCGGTTCCGGCTCCGCCGAAAACTGCCGTCTTGCCTCCTTTGGCAAAAGGTGCCATCAGATCAATTACTTTGATACCTGTTTCCAATACTTCCACCTTTGTTTCCAGATCAATAAACCGGGGCGGGCTTTTATGAATAGGGGACAACAGAGCATTTTTAGTAGCCAACTCCTTACCTTGATCAACCACTCTGCCCAATACATTAAATATCCGGCCCAGTGTATCAGCTCCTACCGGTACAGTAATGGGTCGGCCCGTATCCTCAACTTTTTGGTTTCGCCGCAGCCCTTCAGTAGGCCCCATGGCAATTGTTCTCACTCTGCCCTGAGCCAGAATCAATTCAACTTCTAAAACTAAATCTCCGATTTGCAGGGCATTGAAAATTGCCGGAGTGTGATTAGAAAACATCACATCTACAACCGGACCATTAATTGAAATTATTTTTCCGTCTTTCATACTTGTTGGGATCCAAGCACACCCGAAATAATGTCGGCAATCTCTGAAGTCACCATTGCCTGTCTGGTTTTATTATATTTCAAAGACAGTTCTGAAATTATCTCAGTGGCATTTTCATTGGCATTTTTCATGGCCACCATCCGGGCACTATGCTCTGAGGCTATGCTGTCAAAAATTATTTGTCTCAGGGTAGTTTTTAAATAATGGTCCAAAAGCCTGTCTAGAATCATCGACCTGGACGGCTCAAATGTAAACTGTACATTTACTTGCTCCGCCTGTCCTTTCCAGGTTACTGCCGGAAGTAGTTGCCAAACGGTAGGCTCCTGCTCCATTGTGTTTACAAACCGGTTGTAAATTACGTACACCAAATCGTATTTGCCCGCTCTAAATCCGTCATCTATGTAGGTCGTCAGGGCGGAAATTTGATCGGCCAATACCTGATTTTTAACGCTTCCGAAGTCAGCCTCCAAAGTCACATTTGACCTCAATATTGACTCCCGGCCTTTTTTACCGAAACTTACGCCGACCACTTCACAATTTTTCTGATTTACAAACTCCCACACCTTTTTATTCAGACCGGAAATAAGCGGCCCTGCCAATCCCTTGGAAGGCCCGATTACCACCATCAGCACTTTAGCCTCTTTAGTGGGCATAACCAGAAACGGATGTTTAACCTCCGCTTCTCCGGTCAAAGACAAAATGGCTTCAGCCAAAAAGTCGGCATACGGCCTCCCCTGACTTGCCGCCATTTGTGCCCGCCGCATTTTGACAGCCGAAACCATCTGCAGGGCTTTTGTCACCTGGCCGATATTTCTGGCTGACTTAATACGTCTTTTTATTTCTCTTGTAGCAGACATGCTTCAGTTTCTGGGCTGATAACTTTTTCCTTCCTAATATTTTCCAATGGATGTTTTTTATTTTTGCGCAGCTTTTTCAAAAACTGTTCCACAGCTTCCGGAATATCACCCAGTTTCACTTCATCCAGATATCCCTTCATACCCAGCCAAATTGTAGCCACTTGCTCCTCAACTGATAATGGATTGTACTGGCCTTGTTTTAATACTTCGGTGATCGCTTTTCCCCTGGTCAGCCTTTTTTGCGTCGACTCATCCAGATCTGAACCGAATTGGGCAAAAGCCGCCAGTTCCCGGTATTGCGCCAGATCCAGCTTGAGTTTACCGGCCACCTGTTTCATGGCCTTAATCTGAGCGTCACCGCCAACCCGTGACACAGACAGTCCAACCGAAACAGCCGGCCTGATTCCGGCATAGTATAAGTCAGGCTCCAGATAAATTTGCCCATCTGTAATTGAGATTACGTTTGTGGGAATGTAAGCCGAAATGTCCCCGGCCTGAGTCTCAATAATAGGCAGCGCCGTAATCGAACCCCCGCCCAACCTGTCTGACATTCTGGCCGATCTTTCTAAAAGTCGGCTATGTAGGTAAAAAATATCCCCCGGATACGCTTCCCGTCCGGAAGGTCTTCTTAAAAGAAGAGACAATTCACGGTACGCCCAGGCGTGTTTGGACAAGTCGTCATACACAATCAACACATCTTCTCCTTGATGCATAAAATATTCAGCCACCGCCGTGGCCGTAAACGGAGCCAGGTACTGCAGGGCGGCTCCATCGGATGCACCGGCAGAAACCAAAATGGTGTCATCCATCGCCCCTTCTTCCATTAGTCTGCCCATTACCTGAGCTACTTTTGCCTGCTTCTGGCCAATCGCTACGTAAATACAAACTACTCTCTTTTCTCCTTTGCCTAAATTTCTGTTTAACTTAGCCTGGTTTATTATGGCATCCACGGCAATGGCGGTTTTTCCGATACCCCGATCACCTATAATCAGTTCTCTTTGGCCTCGCCCGATGGGTAAAAGTGCGTCAATTATTTTAAGTCCGGTTTGTAGTGGTGTTCTCACGTCCTGGCGATCAATCACTCCCGGCGCCATTCGTTCCACGGGCATCAGCTTTCTTTGTTTGCCCTTAATTTGACCCTTACCATCAATCGGATTTAAGAGGGGATCTACCACTCTCCCCACCAGATCCTCGCTGGCAGAAACTGATAAAACTTCACCCGTTCCTTCGACCTTATCTCCGGTTTTCAGGTGCTCATATCTGCCTAATATCACCAGATTAACCTGAGTCTCGCCCAGGGATAACACCATGCCCAGGCTATCTTTGCCGAGTTTAACCAACTCACCCTGCTTGGCGTCTGACAGCCCGGATACAATTGCCACACCGTCACCGGCCGAAACTATTTCCCCTTTATTTTTCCAAACCGGCTCATGACCTGAATTCAGTAACTGATTCTCTATTTGCTTCGCAATTTCCGCCGGGTCCAATTGGCTTTTAATTTTCATGACTGCCCTCCAATTTACCCAGTACTGACAAATCTAACTCCATGCTGCCTACATTTATTCTGACCCCGCCCAACAATCCCGGATTAATCTGGTAGCTGACGTCGTACACGGTGCCGAATTTATTTTTCAAAAGTTTTTCAATCTCGGCCTTTTCTGCTTCCAGCAGTTCCACGGCCGACTCCACCACCATCAGCTCGTGATTACTTTTTTGGAGCTCAGAAATAACGGCTGACAGCAAATGCGACTTTTTAATCCCAACCAGGTATTTTTTTATGCCTTCAGCTATTTTCTTTGCTTCCTCCATACTATTTTGCAGATTCTGCTTTTTTTGCCGCCAGTAAACTTGCCTTAATCACCTCTCTTTGCCATTTAGCATCTTTGGCAGAAGTAGCAATCATTTCTTTAGCTAGGTTGGTTGCCAAACCCGCCATTTTTCCTTTTAACTTTCCTTCTGCCTCTTCCGTTTCATGCTTAAGCCTTTCCATTCCTCTCATTCTGGCCAGTTCTGCTTCTTTATTAGCCAGATCAACAATTTCACTTCTTTTTATCGCAGCTTCTTTTTTGGATTCAGCCAGTAACTTCTTCGCTTCAACTTCATCCGCCGCTTTTCTTTTTTCTCTTTCTGCTTCAAACTCCTGTAACTTTTTTTCCATCTCTGCTTTACCTTCAAACATTTTTTCCACCGCTTGTCGTCTCTCTGCCAACGATTCCTGAATTTTTCCAAACAAAAACTTCTTAAAGATCACAAACAACAGCCCGAAACTAATAATTTGAGCCACTAGTAACACCGGGTTAATTCCCAATTCTTCCATTGGATTAATTCAACTTATTTAATAATGAGCGCAATTACGAGGGCGTAGATAGCCACGGCTTCAGCAAAACCCAAAGCCAGGATCATGGCCGTTCGAACAGCTCCGGCCGATTCGGGATTTCTTCCGATAGCCTCCACTGCTTTGCTCCCAATCATGCCAATTGCCAAGGCGGGTGCTACTGCTCCCAGTGCTATTGCCAACGCTTTTGCAAGTACTGCAATATCTAACATAGAGTTTCTATTCTAATGGCTTTCGTGTGTTACGTAAAGACTTATAAATACCAAGCTTAGTACTGTAAAAATAAAGGCTTGGATAAATCCGACAAATATCTCAAGCATTAAAAAGGGGACTTGAATCAGCCCGCCCACAACCCCAAACGAAGCCGTCTCCTGGCCAGTAACCAAAATCAGCATTGAAGCCGCCGCCAGCAAAAGTACCTCTCCGGCAAAAATATTACCAAACAACCTGAAGGCAAACGACAAAACTTTCGATATTTCACCTACTATTTCCAATGGGTTAGTAAAGTGTTTCAAATGGCCGATTAGTCCCGAAACTTTAACTCCGTATACCTGAGCTGCTCCCACACTTACTAAAGCCAGGGCCAGAGTGGTGTTAATGTCGGCGTTGGCTCCCCTCAAAAAGGGCACCAGAATTTTTTCTCCGTGCACATGTTCCCAAAATCCGATCGACCCCACTCCGGGAACCAGAGCCAGCCAATTAGCCGATATAATGAACAAAAAGAAAGTCACGCACAAAGGAACGTATTTTCTCCCCTTATCACCCATGATCGATACCGCCAGGTCCTCAAACATCTCGTAGGCCATTTCAAAGAAGTGCTGCAGTCCGGAAGGCAGCTTCTGATAATTAACACCTACCAAAATAGCCGCCACCGAAAGTAAAATAATGACTATCGTCGAAGTCAAAAAAGAATTGGTGATGGGTATTCCTTGCAAAAAAAATAGCGTCTCCGCTGAAAGGGATATATGCATAATTCATATTAATTGTACCAAAAATTTGTAAAACCCGATATAATAAACCACCATGACCGATCCCGACTTCCAAAAACTAATGAAAAAGGTTGAGGATTTAAAAAAATCCGGTAACTTCGATTTGTCATTGGAAGAGGACTTGAGCATTGCTGTCATGAATCTGGTCAGTCTGGAAGAACACTTCTTTTTCACCTCCCAAAAAACCGGCAAACCCGACTATCTTAAACTCTTAGAACAAACCCGGGAAATCAGAAAAAAACTATTAGCCAGAATGATTGACAAGCACGAAGGAGAAACCTGGTGTATTAGCAAACACTTGTTGGCAGCCAGCATGCGGGTCATGGAAGTCGCCACCAAGCTCCAATCAACCGGAAAAACAAAAGAAGCGCAAGAAATGTTTGCTGATAGTTATAAAATTTACTCTCTCTTTTGGGCTTTGCGCCTTAAACTCCTTTCCTTAAAAAACGTCAAGAAAATCTCCGATCCCAAGTCCGGCGATCCTTGGAGCATGTCTGATATTGTCTCCCAGTTGGTAGACTGCTGCAAAGAATAATCATGGATAAAAAAGCTGCCGTTGTCATAGCTGGTATTTCACTATTTTTGCTTGCGGGCGGCTTTTTTATAGTCATGCAAAGTCAAAAACCGGCCATCACCGGGCTGGATGACTTTGCCAAATGTCTCGATCAGAAAGGTGCTGTGATGTACGGAGCCTACTGGTGTTCTCATTGTCAAAGTCAAAAAAAGACTTTTGGAGATTCGTTTAAATTTATTAAGTACGTAGAGTGTACCCAACAGACCCAGCTTTGCCAGGAAAAAAACGTCAGCGGTTATCCTACCTGGGAGTTTGCTGACGGCACAAAGCTTGAGGGAGAACAACCACTAGATCAGCTTAGTAAAACTACCGGCTGCCAGCTACCTCAAACATAATAGTCTTATGACCCACACCTCCTGGGAGAACGTCAATCGCTGGTACTCTCAGATCACCGAAGATCACGGCCATTATTATCACCAGCATGTCGTTATACCCAATTCGCTTAAGCTACTAAATCTCAACTCTAATTCTAAAGTACTTGATTTAGGCTGCGGGTCCGGGATAGTCGGACAGGCTATTTCACCCTCAAATTCCTATCTGGGTTTGGATTTATCCCCATCCTTAATTGCCGCCGCCAAATCAGCCGATCCATCTCCAAACCACGTCTATCGAGTATCAGACGTAACCCAACCCTATGATGCCGCTTTTGATTTTACTCACGCCGTGTTTATTCTTTCGCTACAAAATGTTAACAATTC
>MEXR01000038.1 GCA_001773775.1 Candidatus Amesbacteria bacterium RIFOXYB1_FULL_44_23
ACATCCGAATCCCTGTACACCCACCCCAAATTATCTCTTTTTACCATTCCCAAAAACCTCACTTTTTTCTCGAGCCCCAAACTTTTGCATAACGCTTCCAGGTCTTTTTTTGCTGGCCCATCACCGGCTATCACCAATCCCACTTTTGGCATTTGCTTTAGCACGATTGCAAATGCCCTTATTACAACTTCCACATTCTTCTCAAACCCGAGTCTTCCTACATGCACAATCCGATTTCTCAGCCGGTAATTATTTTTTGCCCAAAACTTTTTCACATCCAACCCGTTGGATATCGCCACCACACCTTTTCTGACTCTTCTTTTAACCAGCTCTCTTTTGATAGCTTCCGAAGGACAAATGATTGCATCAGCATATTTATAAACTCGGTTTACCAATGTCCAGGTCATTTTTTGTGGCAAGGTTTCTTTACTCACCCCGCTACAATCAACTTGTTTATCACCATTACGTAGTACTTTTATGTCCAATCCCATTCCCGTAGTCACTCTATCAATCGCCTTCAAATACTTTGCCAATATCCGCCTTGGGGACACATACATCAAAGTCTCCGGATAAAGTGTGTGATACGTTCCCACTAACGGTTTTTTCATTACCTTAGAAAGAAGCACCCCCAAAAGTCCCAACGTACCGGGCGCATGCACATGAATAATATCCGGATCAAATTTATCCATACTGGAATACACGCTCAAGAAACTGGGAAAAGCTATCTGAATGTCTTTATAAGTTGGAATTGGTACCGAAGCGTATCTTCTGATTATCACCCGACCTCTTCTTTCCACCCATCCGCTATTTTTACAAGCCGGAGCGTAAATCTCCACTTGGTGATGCTGCGATAATTTTTCAGCCAGTTTATCCACAGCAAACGTCACCCCGTTTATTACCGGAAGATATGAATCGGTAAAAATTGCTATCTTCATAACGTTTTTTCATATTCCCAAACTAACTTTGCAATCTGAGGCACTATCGTCTGTGCTTCCTCTCTTTTTACGTTTTCGTTTAATATCGCCAAAATAAACGGTCTAAGTCGGCAGTTTTCTACCGTCAATTGACAGCTAACTATCCCCGCATCCGCCCACACTCCCACATCAGTCCCCACTTTATGAATCACCCTAACTCCCTCCACTCCTGCCAAACCAACCGGAATCCTGTCCTCATAAATACTGTCCGTCAAATATTCAAACAATTCGCCCTCCTGTTTATAAATATACTCAAACATTCGCACGGTGTCGGCCGCAGTTGTGACCAGTTCGTCATAAGAACTGTCCTTCATACCCAACCGTTCAAGCTCTGACTCCATCGTTTTTTTACCCAGTCTCCGATTAAACATTACCCAAGCTGTGTTGTCGGAATTCTTGCCCAAATACGAAAGCAGTTCATCAATCGTATATACACTACCCGCCGTTTTAAATTGTAACGGCCCGGATCCGGTTGCCCTATCTGCTCCCTCCAACGTATAAGTGTCATCAAGTTCCAACTGCCCGCCGGCTATCATTTGTGAAACCGCTGTCATCACCGGAAGCTTCATCAGTGATGCAGCTGGCATCCGCTCATTCTGATTAATTCCATACCCGGAGTTATCTCCCAGATGATAAACCGAAACCGCATACCGTCCGGAGGCCGTAGCCACCAGCGATTCAATATCAGCCACCAGTTTGTCCTGTTTTTTATTAACCTTCCTTGTCGGTTCCGTTTCAATTTTCACTGCCACACCTTCAGCTGGAATCACCGTTTCATGAATTACTTTCCCTCTCCACCAAAAAAATCCGGAAGCTAGTCCGGTTATTACGAATACCGCCAGCAATAGTTTTCTATTCACCGGTCTTTTAGCCTCTAATCGCTTCTTTCTCGATGTTTCCACTTTCACTATTTTAACTCAAAACTCTCCCTACTTCATGATTTACCTGATGTCAAATCTATTGCTCACTGGATTTCTTCCACCTTTATCGGTTCTGATCTGACAATCCACTCCTGCATTTTTGACTGATTCAAAAGCCCTTCCTGAGGCCCAACATATTCCAACACCGAAGCGCTATTTACCGTTCCCCACCTTAGCGCTTCTTCTAAAGATTTTCCCTGTACATAAGCCGTTAAAAAACCTGATCCGAACGCATCTCCCGCTCCAGTTCTCTCCACCACCTTGCAAGGCACAATCGGCATGTGCCAAAACTTTTGCCCGTCGTGTGCATACGTTCCCTCTGGTCCATCAGTAATCACTACCATCTTCGGCCCAATACTTTTAACCTGAGATAACAAATCTTGAATTTTAAATCTGGGATCGGAAATTTTAAGTAGCTCCATCGCCTCTTCTTTGTTTACAAACAATATCTCTGCCGACTCATATGCATACCGCAAATGTTCCAGCCCGGCTTTTAGTTGCCTTGTCCCGGGATTAAAAGCAATTCTGGCATTTTTGTTTTTTGCAAAAGTTACCGCTTTCTGATAAAAATCCTCATACCCATCCCCCATTGAAGTCAGATAAATCCATGAAGCATCCAGTGTTTCATCAGCCGGCCAATTACAATCAGTGTGGGAATAGTAAGACAATATCGTTCTCTCACCCTGATAATTAATTATCACCCCAAACGCCTGTTGGCCGGCTCTGTTCTCGGTAAATTTAGTTTCCACTCCCTCACTTTTTAAAATCTCCATAGCCTGTTTTTCGGTCCATCCGTCACCAATCGTCCCCACTATGGCTGCGGTTAATCCAAGTCTGGACATCCCCACCGCATTGTTGGCTGCATTTCCTCCGATCGAAAATTTCATCGAAGATACCGGGATCTTTTCTCCAAACCCCAACTCAATCATGCATCGTCTTCGATCCATGCTGCACACTTCCACCACCTCATCTTCAGGTAGAGTTACAAAACAGTCCATTCTGAAAGGTCCCAAACTCAATACATCGTACTTCATACAAACAAAGCTTCTGCAATCTTTTTAGCCATTTCCACCGGATTTGCCGCCTGCCAGATATTTCTTCCCATCGCCCACCCAGTTGCCCCGGCTTCAATTATCTCTCCCGTTCTTTGTAACACTACTGACTCCTCTGATTTTGATCCTCCAACTGCCAACACCCGACACTTACCGGCAACTCGCACCACCCACTTCATCGATTCTATATCACCTGTATACGCCACTTTCACCATATCTGCCCCCAATTCCAAGGCTATTCTGGCAGCATAAGCAATGTTCTCCCGGCTGTGTTCTTCATCCCCAATATGTTTTCCCCGCGGATACGCCCACATGATAACCGGCAGCCCTGCGTTGTGAGCTTGTTCCTGAACCTTAGAAAATTCAGCAAAACTTTCACCCTCTCTTTCCCCACCGGTATATACCGTATATCCCACCCCCGAAGCTCCCAACTTGATTGCCGTTTCTACACTGCAGTTCTGGGGAGAAAACAACTCTTCCCCCTTATGGTAACCGGTCTTTCCGTTTAACTTCACAATTAACGGAGGGTGTTTTTCCTTGTCATAGTATTTTTCAGCAATCCCTTTTTGTACTGCCATACAAGTAAATACCCCAGACTCTGAAGCAATGTCAAACACAAATTGCGGATCAGCATTCCTGTCATCAAAATCAGTTGGACCGTGCTCAAACCCCTGATCATAGGCAAGCAAAAAACATTTATCCTGTCTTAAAAGTTTCTCTACTCCGAACATAAATCTAGTATAGCAGATTTATTTCGCCCTCACTCTTGCTACAACATTCTTCCACCCACGCACTCTATATGTTTCCAAATATGCCTGCTCCGGTGTTAGTATTTGATTCCAACCCCGGTTAAACATCGCTATCGTCAAACCCAACCCCGGCCAACCCTTAACTACATAGTCCACCGCCCTTGGGTCATCCTCTGTATATAGGTTCGCTCCCACCATTCCCACCGCAGCCAACTTAATATCATTCGAAGAAACTACGTCTTCAACACCAGGATAACGCATATAAATTCGATTCTGTGGTAAAAACGGAAAATATTTTCGCAGCCATTCTATTGTAGATTCTCTGGCATTTGGCAATCTGGATGTCGCCGCCCATAATCTATAACCCATCTCCATCAAATCATATGCAGCTTCTACCGCCCCTTCTACAGGATTTGCTAAAAATAAGATATCCGGATCAAACCACACTTGAGTTGCTTCTTCACCTTCCACCTTACTTTTAGTCAGCTGTTCAATCTGTTCTCCTATCCAATTCCAAGAATTGATATCCTGCCATCGCAACTGACTACCCCAACGCCTATTAACTTCCTTAACCACCGGCTTTGCCGTATCAGCCAAAACTCCATCGACATCTGTTAGCCACTCATGCTCATCGCGCGTCATTTACCAACGAATATTACTCTTCATCCAGCAAAAAGTTTAGAGCCAATATTACCGAGACAACCCCTATTACCAACTGCGCCGACACTCCCCAAACCGACCACTTTAGTACCGGGGCCATCTGTTCCGGAAGCATATGAGCCAGTCCTCCCAATAGCAGTAGTACCCACCCCACACTTACCCATTTCGAATCGTAATTTCGACAGCTATCGCAACGCTCATCTTCTTTAACCACTGCCTTCACCTCAGGTTTTATTTTTGTCTTTGCACTTTTAGTCGCCATTACCCCCAGAGTATATACTCAAACCAACCGCCTTTTCAAGACCACTCCGATTTTCTTAATAATACCTTTCTGACCGAATCAATTATATTTGTAGCCTTCAATCCATATTTTTCGGCCAGCTCGTCCGGAGTACCGGATTCACCAAAACTGTCATCTACTCCCACAAACTCGAGTGGAACCGGACAATATTGCGCTAATACTTCAGCCACTGCCGATCCCATTCCCCCGGCTATTTGATGATCTTCAGCCGTTACAACCGCCTGACAGTTCTTAGCAACTTCGACCATCAATTCCTTATCCATTGGTTTTATTCGGCTACAATTTATCACTTGTACCCATACCCCCTCCTTTGCCAGCTCGTTTGCTGCCTCCACACACTCATTTAAAATTGGACCGCATCCGATTATCGCCACCTTCTTTTTCACTTTCGCGTCCGGTTCAGGGTTTCGAATAGATATTAAAGGAGTTTTTTCCCTGACCGATCTTATGTACACGGGGCCCGGAAGCTGCACTGATTCCTCCACCATTTTTTTAGCCTGCTCAAAATCAGCCGGCACCCAAACTGTCATGTTCGGCAAAACTCTGGTAATCGCAATATCTTCTAAAGCTTGATGCGTCGCCCCATCCGGCCCCACCGACAATCCCGTGTGTGCTCCAATTATCTTTACCGGCAAATTAGAGTAGCAAACAGCCACCCGCAACTGATCCCAACTCCTTCCTGGCGAAAACACGGCGTAGGCACAAACAAACGGTATTTTCCCGGCAGCTGCCAATCCGGCAGCAATCCCCATCATGTTTTGTTCTGCTACCCCACACTCAATAAATCTCTCCGGAAACACCTGGGCAAATCTTTCCACCCGAACCGATTCCTTTACGTCCGCAGTCAACACCACTACCCGGTCATCTCTTTTACCCAACTCAACCAAGGCTTCTCCGATTCCGTCTCTGATCGCTTTTAACTCCATATTACAATAGTATTACTTTTATGAAGTTCTTCAAACACCCGCTATTTATTCTGATCCTGTTTTTCTTATTATCCCGTCTTATTAATCTCACTCTTCTTCCGGTTTTTTCCGACGAAGCACTGTATATGGAATGGGGCTGGCGGGAAATTACCATTCCCGGTCAGGCTTTCCATTCTCTGTATGATGCCAAACAACCGTTTTTAATGTGGTTTTTTGGCTTGGGTCAAATTATTTTTCCTGATCCTCTTTTTGGATCCCGTCTCACTTCGGTTTTTACCGGCCTTCTGTCTTTACTGGGACTTTGGCTAATCTCCAAAAAATTATTTGATCAAAAAGTAGCCATTCTGACCTCCGTCCTCTATATCGTAATTCCCAACTTTATATTTTACGACCGCCAAGCGTTAATGGAATCCGCTTTAACCGCCTGTTCTATTTGGTCGCTTTATTTTCTTATTCAGCTCTTACAAACTTCCAAATTCAAGTACGCCCTATATCTGGGTCTGGTCTTGGGCTTAGGTTTCTTCACCAAAAATACGGCCGTCATTTTTTTAATATCCGCATTGGCTATTATTTTTGGTTATTCCCTCAGAGAAAAAAAACTGTTTTACTCATTGTCTCTTTCGCAAATCGTTATCTTGATCGTATTTTTCTTAGTAAACCTTCCTCTTTTTTTTCAACCCCTCTATTGGCAAACCCTGTCTTCCAACTCCCGTTGGACTTTTACTTTAACCGAACTGTTACGATTTCCTATTTCTCAGTGGTTTTCCAATAGTGTCGGTAATCTTGAACTAGTAATAGTTCACCTTACTCCGCCCTTATTTATGTTATTACTCTTTGGACTTTGGACTTTATTCAAATCAAAACTAGTAACACATAAGCTGATTGTTCTTTGGCTTTTAATTCCAGCAGTCCAGTATCTGCTCTCCCTGAAATTCATCAATTTTATGGCCTGGCGATATCAAACCCCTTTCCTGGCTCTTGCTCCATTAATTCTTGCCTTACCCCTTGTTAGAATTTCAAACAACTTCATAAAATCTTTATTTATACTCCTTCCTCTTTCGTTCTCTTTAATTTTAATATTCAACCCCATTCTGTTTTTCCAAATACAAAATCGTGTTACCAAACATTCATATATTGAAGGTTACGTGACCGGATCCGATACAGGGTATCAAGTAAACAACATCGTAAAGTTTTTAAAAGATCAAAGCCGCACTTCCCCCATTGTCGTTGGTATAGGTGTTCATAGTTTCAATCCCGAGTCCGGTATTTGGGATTATTTCAGAAAAGATCCCAACGTCACCGTCTCATATTTAGATTCCCGTCTGTTTGATCCTCAGGTGTTAAATAACATAGAATGCTTATCTTCTGATAAACCATTCTTCTTTATTGCCAAACTCGACGATACGGTGGGACTAGAAAAATACTTTGAAAAAGTCACCGTCATCACAAATCCGCACAATTCCGACTACTCCACCGTCTATACTTTCAAAACAAACTGCTCCAGTCCTCCGATTCTTCTAAATCTTTCCCAACCCATCACTCACTAGTAATCTTCCCCCACAGACTTCTCAGTTGTTTTAAAGCCTCAACACTCTGCTGCTTATTTGGCGTTTTCCCGTGCCAGACAAAATCCCCCTCCATCAACTCCACCCCCTTACCAGCAACGGTATGTGCAATTATCACCACTGGACCGGTTGTATCATTTTTAGCCTTCTCAATCTCCTGCCCAATTTTTTTTACATTATGCCCATCAATATCTCTCACGTTCCACCCGAACGCTCTCAGTTTGTTAGTTAACGGCTCTAGCGGCATAATGTCTTCTGTATATCCGTCAATTTGAATGTGGTTTCGGTCAATAATCACTGTCAGATTGTGCAGTTTTTTATTAGCCGCAAACATAAATGCTTCCCAGTTTGAACCTTCTTGCAATTCACCGTCGGACATCACGCAGTATGTCCTATATTTTTCTAAATTCATTCTTGCTGCCATCGCGTGCCCAATTGCTTGTGACAAGCCTTGGCCAAGCGGCCCACCACTATTCTCCACCCCTGGTAGTTCTCGAAAATGTGGGTGTCCCTGAAGCAGACTGCCCATCTTTCGTAAAGTCATCAGATCCTGATGCGAAAATGCTCCTGCATGAGACAGGGTTGCATACCACACCGGGCATAAGTGCCCGGCCGACAAAATCACTCTGTCTCTTTGATTATTCCAAGGATCAATTGGATCCCAATTTAAAATCCCTGAAAAATACAATGTGGCAAACACATCAGTAATTCCCAACGGCCCCGCACTGTGACCTGAACCAGCCATTAAAAGCATTTCAATAATATCCTTGCGAATTTCTGTCGCCTTCAATTCAATTCTTTGTATCTGCTCTTCGGTTAACATAAAATTAGTTTAGCAAAAATACAATTACTTAACTAATTTGGTATCAAATTAACCAGCCGGTCCAGAACAACCCCTCCTACAACTGAAACGGCTTCTCTGCCGGATTGAAGACTTTATGGTCGTGAGTCAGCATAAATTCAAAAATCTCCAGTGACTTAATCACTTCCTCAGGCGTTGTCGCTACCCTATACACCTGAAACTCTTCCGGTCGCATCCTCATATTTGACATAAACGTAGCCATGATGTTTTCCCAAAACTTACCGTATAAAATTAATGGCTTGTGATGGCCCATATATAGTCGGGCTAGCCCCCAAGCCATTCCGAATTCGGAAATTGTCCCCGTTCCCCCTTTAAATATCACGTAGGCCTGACCCACGTCCAACAGTTTCAGCGTTCTTTCCAAATAATTATCCGTTTTAATCTCTTCATCAATCGGATTGTTTTTATCCCTACCCTCAAAATTTGCCACATCTTTAGGATAAAAAGTCACTCCAATCACTTTTCCATTTGCAGCTTTTGCTCCCAGAGACGTCGCCCGCATTACTCCCGGACCACCACCATTGGCCACCACATACTTATTTTCCGCCAATGCCTTACCTACGTCGTAAGCCCCCGTAAACAAGGTGTCATCTTCATGTGCATCGGCAAATCCCAAACAGGTAACTGTTTTAATAATTCGTTCATCTGTTTTCGTTTCCATACTTAAAATGATAACACTCTTTTAACCCCCACCGCCACCTCATCTGCACCCATCTCTTCCAAAATAGGTAAATGAATTTTTTCCACTCCTCCGTCCACGCAGATTTTAAAATCGTAACCTGACGATTTTCTCAAACCGGTCAAATACTTCACCTTCTCCAGCACCCGGTTATCAAACAGTTGGTTTCCAAAACCCGCCTCTACCGCCATCAGTAAAACCACATCTAGTTCCGGCAATACCAAGTCATCGATTTGTTCAATACTGGTATCCAGATCAACCGCCAATCCCCGTTTAAAACCCTGGGTCCATTCTAAAAATAGTTTTTGATCGTCCAAAGATTCCAATTGGGCAATAATTCTCTCAAATCCCAGTTTTCTTGCTTCCCCGACCCTGATTTCCATTTCACGACCATCTACCATCAAGTGCGCATCAAACTTCAAAGGTTCATAGTCTTTGGGAAATGTGCTCATTACTGAAATAGTTTGGTTGTCATACTGTTCATCAATAAAATCTACCTGCACCTGGTCATAACTGCTGCTCTTTATTATTGTCTCCATTTCCTGCCTGTAAACGTCAACACTGTTGGTAAGAATTGCTGGTATTATTTTCATAATCTCATCGATAATTTTCCGGATGCAGTTCCATATCTCTTAAAAAATCGTCGGACATAATCGGTCCTCCCCTTTCAAGCCAGGCAATAGACACCATCAGTATCAGTAAACTTCCCAGTACAAAAGTCACTAATGCTATTTTTACCAATCTCTTCATCACTCACCTCCGAACTGAATCACCTGCTCCACCAATCTGTTGGTATACCCCCACTCATTGTCATACCATGCCAGCACTTTCACCAAATCTCCATCAATTACTTGGGTAAACTCAGGGTCGACTATTGCGCTGTAGTTGCTGCCAATGATATCCGAGGACACCAAATGTTCCGGAACTCCGTCCACTCCGGACATGCCCAAAATACCTTTATACTGTGGTGCTTGTGTCGCGTCTCTTAACGCATTATTTACCTCTTCTCTGGTGGTTTTATTCTTAGTTATAAATACAAAATCGGTAATCGACCCGGTTATTACCGGAACTCTCAGGGCCAACCCATCAAACATCCCCTTAAGCTCAGGAATGACTTCGGTTGTTGCAATAGCCGCCCCCGTTGATGTAGGAACAATATTGGCCGCAGCTGCTCTCCCCCTTCTTAAATCTTTATGTGATCCGTCTTGCACAACCTGATCATCCGTATACGCGTGCACTGTGGTCATCATTGCCTTGGCAATCCCGAATTTGGCGTGAATTACCGCCGCCACCGGAGTTATACAGTTAGTTGTACAAGAAGCATTTGATATCACCTGGTGTTCACCCTCTACTTCATTCACTCCCATTACGTAAGTTCCCACATTCCCTCCTTTGGCCGGAGCCGATATTATTACTTTTTTTGCTCCCGCCTTAGCATGTTTCAACGCCCCCAACTCGTCCGTAAACTTCCCCGTACACTCCATCACCACCTCAACTCCATACTTACTCCACGGCAGTTTTTCCGGATCTTTCTGTGCCAACACTGGGATTTTTAAACCCATGCTATCCACTACCAAATATCCAATCAATGGATCTTCATCCGTAGCCTCTTTGGGGCTCTTTACTTTTTCTGCCTTTACTTCAATCTCAAATCTTCGATAAGTGGTGTCCTGATTTAGCAGGTGGCACCACCCGGCTACCTCCATCGACCCAGATGTGTTTATAGCCACGAATTCCATTTCGTTGTGGTGTTTTAGAAGGCCGATTCTAAGTGCCAACCGTCCTATTCTTCCAAATCCATTAATTGCAACTTTAATCATATATTTATACTAACACACGGCCAGCAAACCTGGCAGTGTTCCTGTGGACAAATAAACCAACATCGCCCCCCCTCCCACAGAAATCCAATTGAACTTCTCAGTCAGCCCAAAAGTCGAAATAGCCATTTCAATATCTCCTCCGCCTGCAACTTTGTAAGCTCCCAGATTGTCTGTTATTGCTCTCAATATTGTTTCCGTACCTTTAGAACAATTGGTGTCTTCGTATTTTCCCATCACCCCGGCAGCCAGAATTACTTCTGCCGTCTGAATTTCTTTGACGTATTCCTCAATTGCCTCATCGGAAATATCCAATCCGTCTTCCCGCAATTTAACCCCCGGCAGCAGTCCTCCTTTTAATATGGCCGTAAATTTATCCTGCATATCCTCAGCAAACTTCTGCTTGTCATCAATTTTTACCCCCCCGATTACTAGTATTCTTTTGCCGGCATGATTCCAGACTGTCGACAGCATCTCCAGCTCTTTTTCAAACCGCTGTCCCACTACTACCTGCCCGCCTCGCTGGCGTATCACCTTAGGCACCCCCACAATTGAAGCGTGTTTACGGTGTGATGTGGCAAATGCTTCATTAACATATACTTCAAAGTCCCCCGCCAGTTCTGTCGCATACTCTTCACTATTCTCCTTTTCACCGGGATTATTTCTTACTTCAGAATCAAACTCCACATCAACAAATTCAGTTCTCAATTGGCTCGCCAAATCATACTTAGTTTCAGTATGTCCGATCACCCGCACTTTTGCCGCCCCCTTCTCCTTTAAAAAAGTAACCACGCTTCTAATCGAATCCGCTCTGGGGTTATTACCATCATCCACATCAAAGTCTCCTCTAACTAAAACTCTTTTTCCAAACAGATCAGCGTTTTTTAGGCTGGGCAGGCTCTCGCTCATACCGGGTTATTTTCTCCACTCGGCGCAAATAATTTTCCGACTGCACAAACTCGGTTTCCAAAAATTTTTCCACCAATTCCACCGCCAACATCTCATCAGTATTATCAGCCGCCAGAGCCAATATATTTATATTGTCGTCTTTACGGGAAGCGTGAACTTGATCCTGAACAAAACCCAAGCCAGCTCTGATTCCTTTTACTTTATTTGCCGCAATGCACATTCCCGATCCGCCACCGCAAATTAATATTCCCCTATTATGCTCTGGGTTTACTGCCACCCGCTGGGCCACGTCAATCGCATAATCTACAAAATCATCAGACTGAGCATATTCATAAGCTCCCAAATCCTCAAAGGTGTACCCTCGTCCTTTTAGCCACTCATTTATTTTTGCCTTTAACTCAAATCCTCTATGGTCAGCGGCAATGTATATCATATATGCACAAATGCCGTAGCCAACTCTCTCAGCTCGCGTTCCGGCCCATCGGATAATACCACATCGGTAGATACTAGTATGCCTTTAGCACCCAACTTCAATGCAACCTTTACATCCTCGAGACTATGGATTCCTGCACCCACCAGCACCGGAAAAGTCACTGCTTTTACAACTTTTTCAATAATATCAGGGTGCTCTGTCGAAACCGACTTCTCTCGACTTCCCACCAACTCTGGTGGTTCATACGCAATATAATCCGGAGTCATTGCCGCGACCCTTACTGCTTCCTCAACTGAGCCTGCACATACGCAAGCTTCAAACGCCAGTCCCCCGATAAGTCCCATCGTTTTTTTCAACGCCTCTTCGTCTAGCTTGTGTTCTGAGTGATTCAAAAGAGTTCCCATAGCCCCTGCCTCCTCCACATCTTCCCTGGTAATCCACCCGGTATTTTTCCCCTGTTCTACCGCATCCACATGCTGCACCCAGCAGTCTGACCCGGTTTCTTCACAATTTCTTAAATCAGCCACCTGCGGCACAGCCACCACCCGAACCCCGGTATCTTCCATCACCCTCTTACAAATCCTGGCTAGATTGGTAGCCTTGTATCCTGTCGCTTCCTTGTATGTTTTAAAATTGACAACAATCATGTATCTATATTAAATCATTTCAATGTTTTTATAAATCTCTTCCATAGTTTTCCTGATTTCCCCCCATTTCTCCTCCTCAATTTCCACGCTTATTACCATCACCCTGTCACCAGTTTTGCTCCATGCTTCCTGCCTTTTATTAGCCTTTCCTCCGGGAAACTCTTCACTCCAGGTCAAAACCGTCCAATCAACTTTTTTCCCGGCAATATACGCCCTTTCCGAAACAATATTTCCGTTTGTCTTCAATTCATCTACCCGCCTGTCGGTTAAATCCATCAAGCTCTCCACCTCTGGCCGCACTGATATTTTAACCATTTCCCGATTCCATTCTGTCGGCAACCGCATCCTGATTCCCAACTCCTTATCCTGATACATATTAGTTAATTCCATAGCCGGATTATCAATATCCCCCCACCCCTGACCATATTTGGCCATCTCTGCCCTTGTCCACTGTCGATAATCCCAAAGTGTGACCATTACCCCCAAAATCACTAATGTCCAAATTATTCCCCAACCAACAAATTTAGACCCACGTTTATGGCTCATAGATTACCACCAGCTCCTCCTCTTCATAATTTCCATCAGTATCGTTAGCCACTATTACAATTGTATTCTCTCCTTCATCCAATTCAATGCTTCCAGAAAATCGTCCCTGACCGTCCGCCACCAGCTCAATGTCATTAATGGCCACCTCAGCCTTTGGACTAGTCACTCCGCTGACTTTCAAAGTTGACTCTTTTAAAACTTGTCCTGCCGCCGGATTTCCAATGTGTAAAGTTAAAGTGCTCATTTTGACTTTCTCCATGGTTTTTGTTGGAACTGTCGTTATTCCAGATGCCACAATGGGGGTTACTTCAAAAACCTTTTCATCCACTTCTGTCACCATTCCTCGTTGTTTTGATCCGGACACCACGGCTCCTCCAGCCAAAACCAGAAGCCCGGCAATTACCCCCAACCAAATTGAATTCTTAGCTGTTTTGTCGCTCATATTTCTTTATTTCTTTAGCCCTTGTTTCATTTATTTGTCTTCTGCTTTTGGAAATAATAACAAATCCCCAAACCAAAAAAATCCCCAAAGACCCCACCCCCAATTCCCACGGAAACTCATACATTATCGTCGCAGCCACTTCACCTCCATACTCATTAATAATCTCAGGGTCCTGCAAATATAATTCCAACAGCTCACCCGTCCCTCTCTCACCCACCAACCACCACCCCCTCCACCATCCCGCCGCTGCTGCCATCAGGATCAAAGTAAATATCACCCCAAACCGCACCCAAAACAAAAAAATTCTCCGTTTCTCATACTCCACAATTTTCGTCATTACTTTTGTCGCCATATTGCTTTCTTCAGGGCCGATTTGGCTCTAAATAAATGTGACCGTACCGTGTTTATCGGCAACCTCATTTTTTTACTTATTTGCTCATAAGTCAAATTATCAAAGTAAAAAGACTGCACTACTTTCTTTTGCATCTCGGGTAAATTTTCCACCGCATTTCTTACCGTCATCTCATCCTCCTTTAGTGCAAGCTCTTCTATTTCATCCAGTTTTTTATCAACTACGTTTTCACCCAACTTCGTCAGTCTTGCCTTTCTTCGCCAATAGTCCATACCCTTGTTTTTTGCGATTTGAAAAATCCAGCTGGAAAATTTTTTAGACACATCAAAACTCTCCAAATGTTTGTAAGCCGAAACCAGAGTTTCTTGAGTTATCTCCGCCGCCTCGTCTGCATCTCCCACAATCCTTACACCAAACCCTAAAATCCTTTTTTCGTATCTTTCCACCAACTCCTCAAACAAAAGCATTTCGCCCTTTTTAATTCTACTCACCAACTCTTCATCAGAAAGCGAATTTAGAACGGCCATGCTATTATCATAATATATATGGCAGTTCCCCTTCCCACCGAATACGAATACCGACCCAATCTTGGCGAAAAAATATTGACCTACGTCAAAAAAACAGCCCCCGGAGTTTTAGCTAGAGCCATACAGATAACCATGCACGCCATCTTCGAAGTCGCCCGCTTCATCATCCAGATGTTCAAAGACGCCACCACCCGCTAGTGGGTGTATACTATTTTTATGGAAGAACCCTCGTCTGTCCAACCGCCCCCCGTTGACACCCCTTCCATAACAGTCCCATCCCCTGTTCCCAAAAAATCACTTAAACCACTCATCCCACTTCTGATTTTAGTTGGATTTCTTCCTCTGGGTGTAGGTGCCGTCATGCTTCGTCAATCAATGTCTGGCCAAGCCGCTTTTTTTACCCGCCCCTGCTCAACTAAAATCGCCAGCGTCCGGATTCATCCGGGTCAAGCTTCCACCACAGTCAACGGTCTACCCATCTATTTGTCAGCCTTAGCCTACGACAACAAGGGGCTACCCATCTGGAAAGGTGTAGTCTACGAGTGGGGTATTAGCTCTTCCAATTCCATCGGCAACTTGGTTCCCGACAATCAAACCGCCGTTTTTACTCCGGCTAACCCGGGCTCCGGTGACATCTACGTTATCGGCCAATACTGTAAGAAAAAAGCTACCGGATCTGCCCTTGTCACTGTTTTACAGGCCGAACCTGCCCCTACCCCCGCCCCACTTCCCACGGTTGGACCATCCCCCAGGCCCACCCCAACTCTTGCCCCAACTCCTACACCACTAGCCAGTAAACAAGTGTTTATCACTTCCACTCTTTACAATGGTAATTTGGGAGGCCTTAGCGGAGCAGACGCAAAATGCCAAACTCAGGCCATTGCTGCCAATCTTAGCGGAACTTGGAAAGCTTGGCTTAGTGATAACACCACCTCAGCCACAAGTCGTTTGTCGCACTCCAATCTACCATACGCTATGGTCAATGGCACAATAATTGCCAACAACTGGACCGACCTTACTGATGGCACATTGGCCTCATCCCTCATCATAGACGAGAATGGGTCTATGCACGGGAATTATGTTTGGACAGGAACAAATGAATTTGGTGCAATCAACGATCCAAACATTTCCAAATGTTCCGATTGGACAGCTTTATCTAACGATTCTCCCTCTGGTCCCGCCGGACACAGTGGTTATACCGATTATCAATGGACCCGCTACAGACTAATGGATAATTGTGCCAGTCTCCACGCTCTCTACTGCTTCGAACAGTAATCCCGGTATCAAATCAGTAATCCAAACACCAGTGCTAAAGCTATCCTGTAGACACCAAATGCAACAAAATTGTGCTTTTGCACATAACCAATCAACCACCTTACCACTATCCAAGCTGAAAAGTAGGCTCCCGCAAACCCCACTCCTAAAATTAACCACTCATTCGCTGTAAAACTCCATCCTGATTTCACCAAATCCAACCCTGTAGCTGCCACCATCGTCGGTATCGCTAAAACAAATGAAAATTTAACTGCCTCAATCCTGGATAGTCCCATCATCATTCCGCCCATGATAGTCATTAGTGCTCTCGATACTCCCGGAATTACTGACACCGCCTGAAGAACACCAATTAACACCGCCTGCTTAATATTCAATTCTGAAATTTGTAGTTTGCGGTCTCGGGTTTGCAACTTCTCCCAAATAATCATCCCCACACCCCCCAGTAAAAGCGCCCACACCACTACTTCCGCATTTCCCAACAAATAAGTCTTAACTACCCTGTACAATCCAAACCCTATCACCCCAGTGGGCACAAAAGCCCACATCATCGCTTTAACCGACTTAAATGACCTAAAGGCCTCTTTACTTTCCCACGCCACTGCCGCAATCGCTCCTAACTGAATCACTATTTCAAAACTTTTTACAAATTCCGTTTGCGCCACTCCCAATAGCTTACTTGCCAAAATTAAGTGCCCGGTTGATGAGATTGGTAAAAACTCAGTCACCCCCTCGACAACGGACAAAATCAATACTTGTACCCAATCCATTCAATTATTTTACTCCACTTTCCACCTTCGCTGCCTGTTCCTCTGTCTTAATCGCAATCATTTCCTCCAATCGGCTGGCATGCCACATTTTCCAATGCACCCACCACAATGACAGTGATCCGACACTGTAAGGCAGCAAGTAAGCCAGCGACTGTTTCTCGCCTGTACTCAAAGTAATTCCCAACAAAGCGTTAACTCCCAAATACAACGCCCCGATCAACATTCCTATGCTGGCCAATCCCATGACTAAAACAAAAGCATATGAATATGCTTTTTTCCCTAAAGCATCAATCTCTTCTTTGGACTTATTTATCGCTTTATGTAAGTGGAAAAACCACATCGGCAAGCTCACCATAATGGCCGACACTCTCAACGACAGTCCTCTTAACCACTGCTCCTGAGCATAAGTCACGGAACCGGAGTAGCGATAGTTAGTGCTGGGAGATATTCCGCCCAACCAAACTTTCTCTAAGATGATCCTTACCAAATCCGACAACCCCCAATATAAAACCATCATCGACACGAAAGCCATAAAGTAAAAATATCCGTCCCCGATTTTTTTCTTAGCCGAACTCCCTGGCCTGAAGATTGTTATAAATCCAATTACGGCAAACACCAAAACTCCCAAAAAGATTAAAAAGCTGATCATTTCTGTTTCTCCTTTCTTCTTAATCTACTATACCAGAAATAATAAATCCCCCCAATTTCCAGTCCCAAAGGCAAACCCAGAACCAAAACGGTTCTCCCCCAGCCATCACCCAGTCCGGCCTGACCACCACCGACAGCATCATTATCTTCTGCGTCCCGGATAATTAAATCGTCCGTCATTTGCGCTTGTGTCATGCTCCGAGAAAGCTTGGTCAAATACATTTTCTTATTTGTTTTCATCCACGGAGTGCCATCATCCTGATATGCCATTTTTTGAATTTCCTTTGCCGATACATCTCCGGCATATCCAACGCTGAATCCCGGAACCGTTTTTTTGTGATTCGAAAACACATACAAAATAATATTTACACTTTCATTAGCAATCTGTGATGTGGTTGAATCCAGCACTTCCTCTTCAAAAGCCGTTGGAACTATCCCTTTTTCAAACTGAATCCCGTCCCAATACACTTCAGTTTTGGGTGAACCCTCAACCATCAGGTTTAACATTGGGGTACTGCTGCTTGTCGGCCTGAACACTACCTGCAACCTTCTCCATTCATCATTAGTCGCCAAATCCACAACATTAGACATCCGTTCTATCCCCCCTCCAGACACTCTCAATTTGGCTTCGCCGGATGCTCCTGGTTTGGCTTTTACATAAGCCGAAAACACATAATCTACTCCCGTCTTCAAACCACTGATTGATTTGTACCCCATCGCATTACCAAGCTCAGCATTTCCATAACTTGGCACCGTCAACCGATAAACCGATACCCCCTGCCAAGCGTCTTTGGCTATTACCGTCCCCCCACTCCATTTTTCTGAGCCCATCTCAAATCCATAGGCAGCCAACTTATCTGCTTCGTTGTATTTTGACCCCGGACCGGAAATCTTTAAAGGATACACAATTCCTTCACTGTCAAAGGAAATCATCAAAGGAGTCATGTGTCCCGTTCGTAGTGACGTCCCCATATAGCCCAACGCTTCGGTTGATATTTTAGCCGCCACAAAAAACCATCTTTTCAAAGCATAGTGCTGCAGTAACAAATCCCTGTTCGTGGGATATTCATATCCATTTTTGGTCAGCCACTCCCGTAAAGATTTACCGTCGACAGCTTCTAATACCGTGATGTCGTAAACATCCACTTTTTTCGATTCCACCACCGTCACTCCTGATTCTTCCATACCCACAGTGGACACACTTCCAATCATTGGCATTGCCGAATCGTACCGATTGTTATACTTTGGCCTGGTATAGTCATCCAAAGCTGTAAACAGTTCATCCTTAGAAGAAGTTACTTCGGGCTTATTAGGAACTGGAATTATCCAGGCAAAATCCTCCGCTTCCCCCCGAAAAGTCGTCGATAACACCAAGGTCTCCCTTTTCCCATCATGCCAAATCACTGCTTTTTGTCCGGTCTCCACCATCGGTTTATGGGGTGGGGAAATCAACATTCCGTCAGCTTGTACTACTGCCGGAAACAAAGCCACTACCAAACAAACCACCACCCACCAAAGTTTTTTCACTTAATAAACAATACCTCGTTGTCAGATCGCTTGTCAATCAATTATTTCTTCTTATCCAGCTTATCCAAGCCCAATCCCCTCACTCCAAAATACACGACCGTAGCAATCACCATAAAGTCGATCAAAACACTCAAAAAATCCCCATACATAACTTTGGCTGGACCCACCTGAAAATATGCTGAAGTTAGTCCTTTGGTTGCTCCCAATACGATGCCCAATAACGGGTTTATTATATCCGTCACCAAAGCCGTTACCACCTTTGATACCGCACCTCCCAGGATAAAACCCACAGCCAAGCCCATCACTCCCTGCTCCCTGACAAATTCTAAAAATCCTTTCATATACCAGTTAATTTATTCTACCACCCTGGACAAATACTCCCCAGTAGTGGTGTCTATCGTAATTGAATCCCCGGTTTTGATAAACAATGGCGCCAGCACCTCAACCCCCGTCTCCAACTTAACCAATCGTTTTGGAGCATTTACCCGATTGCCGGCAATCGCCTCCGGAGCATCCAGCACTTTCATATTCACATGCGGTGGCAGGGAAATTCCGATAGCTTTTTCGTTGTACCACAGCACCCAACATTTCATATCTGCCATCAAAAAGCCTGCTTGTTCTCCCACCAAATCCAACGGCACACTGGCTTGGTCAAAAGTTTTTTGATCCATAAACACCAGCTCGTCCCCATCCCTGTACAGATATTGCATTTCCTTTTTATCCACATCGGCCACTTCCACAGACTCATTTGTCTTAAAAGTAAATTCCGTAGCCGCTCCTGATTGCACGTTTTTCATCTTTACCCGCATAATCGGAGTTCCTTTACCCGGAGCCATATACTCAGCCTTGGTCACAAAATGCGGCGCTCCCTTGTACATTATATATATGCCCTTGGCGATATTTCCCCCGTTTATAGTCTCCATATCCTGATTTTACCCTAAATTAGGCCTCTAAATCAAACATTTCTCCCGCCGGAAAAAACATCGTCTCAGCCACAGTCGCTGTGTCTGCAGCTAGCATTACCAACCTGTCTACCCCCACAGCTATCCCTGCCGTCTCCGGCACCCCCGCTTCTAGGGCCGCAATAAAGTCCTTATCGATTCCATATTCTGTTTTCCCCAATCGCTTTCTCTCTATCAAATCCCCTTCTAATCGTTTTCGCTGCTCAACTGGATCAGTTAACTCAGAAAAACAGTTGCCAAGTTCAAATCCCGCTAGAAATACTTCCCACCTTTCCGCAAATCTCGGGTCACTCACCTTTCTTCTCGCCAACGCCGCTTGCGATACCGGATAATCGTACACAAAAGCCGGTCGCCCGCCGTCTCTCAACTTTGGCTCCACTTCATTAAAAAACAGTTGATAAAAATCATTATCGGAAACATCCTCTATTTTTTTACCGGAAAATTTCAAAAATGCCTCTTCAAAACTTATCCTGGGCCAAGGCAAACTTAAATCGTACTTTTCTCCCTGATACATCAATGACTCACCTCCAACAATATTCACTACTAAATTTTCAAAATCCTCCATTATTTTTTTATAATCCGCGCCTACCCGGTACCATTCCAGCATCGTAAATTCAGGGTTATGAGCCGGTGATATTTCCTCTTCGTTTCTGAAACATTTAGTAATTTCAAAACAGTTTCCAATCCCCGCTGCCAGTAATTTCTTAATTGAGTATTCCGGGCTCATTATTAAAAACCCTTGCCGGGTCTTACCGGCAGAAGTTCTTAAGTTGGTTTCAAAAACTTCCAAGTTGGATTCTGCAGAGGGCGTCGGAACCAAAATCGGCGTTTGCACTTCCTTAAAGCCTTGCTCTTTAAAAAATTCCCTAATTTTATCTATCACTTTTTCTCTCATCAAATACCTGTCCAAAAGCCTGGGATCATTCTTTATTTTTTGCCAAGTCTTCATGGTTTCATTTTATCTTAAACCAGAGCCATAAAAACACACAATATTTTTGTGATCAGAAACATCAAAGTATTTATTTGCTTTTTTCTTCTTGCCTGTATACCAAATACGAATACACCATCGAGCCCACCGTCACCAATAGTACCCCAAATGCAAACGAGACCATTCCCAACTTTTCAGGCAAGAAAGGAGCAGTAAGAACCAATACCCCAAATACCAAAAATGCCCACCTCCCCATTCGATGCGTTTTATCCCACACCCTTTCCGACGACAATGTCCATGGTGTCCTTATTCCCATAAACCAATTCTGTTTTAGTTTCCCCATCCACCCTGACATAATCACCACCGCAATACCTATTACCATCGGCACCGTCTTACCTATTTCAATCGGATATCCGACGTTATAAGCACCCATTGCTAGATGAATCAAAAGCAAGAGCCCTAAGATGGTAGTTTTAAAAATTACATAGGGCTTAGCAAACGCTGCATAGTGATTTTTTTTAGGATCAGCTGCCGGCAGCACCAGAAACATCACGTACATCAAAACCATTATTATTGGAATCAAAAATGCCCCTACTTCACTGCTACTGTAGCCATCCACTTCCCCGACAAAATTCCAATGTGTGGCCACTTGAGGCTCAAACTTTATATAAAAGTACCACGCAGTTGTCCACCCAACCGCTAAAGTTAAAAGTGAAGCTATTTCGGTTTTTAACGACACCTTAATTGGATTCCGCATGTGCCTATTTATGATACCACTGGTATACTACAAATTATGCCAAGCCGGGTGTATGGCCATGCAATCTGGACCAACCACGCGTTAAAAAGACTTTCAGATCGGGGGCTTACTCAAAAACTTGCCTGGACCACCTTCCAATACCCTGACCGATCATTACCACAGGCAGACGGTTCTACTATCTACCAAAAACGACACCAATCTTCTGTTGTTACTGTAGTAGCCAAACAAAATGATACCCGCCAATGGGTAATCATTTCCTGCTGGATCGATCCGCCCATTGCCGGATCAGCTGACGATTTTAAACGGCGTCGCTACTTAAAATATCGACAGTCCAACCTTTGGAATAAGTTTTTAATGCAGCTGGGCAAATTTTTTTGGGGTCTGGATTTCTAATCATGAAGTTGACCGCAGCCTTTGTTACTCTTTTGGGATCTTACTACTTATTTTTCCTAAACAAAGGGATAGCGTTAACAGACGAAGGTTATTTTGTAACTCCATCCTGGCTTATTAATGCAGGTTTACAGCCATATTCTGACTTCTTCTATCAATACCCACCACTTTTTCCATACTCCCTGGCTCTGATCTTTAAATTTTTCGGCACTTCTTTGGTAATCTCCAGAACAACCGCTCTTGTAGTATATCTATCTTCATTTCTACTCAGTATCAAAATAATGAATAAATTTGGTTTATCAAAGGCCTCTCACCAGATACTCGCTTTTCTGGTTTTTGCCAGTTTGGGGTTTCCCCTTTCCAATATCGCCTCCCCGGTTACTTGGGTCGTATTTGAAACGTTGCTTCTCATGCCCGCTCTTCTCTCCCAAAAGTCTCCCTGGCTCATTGGCCTTATCCTTGCAAGTCTCTTGTCCACCAAACAAAATGTGGGGCTTACCTTAACAATTGCCACAAATTTATATTATTATATTTCCTTACCTAAAAATCGCGCGTTGTGTGTTTCACTTTTTATTCTCAACTCATCTTGGCTTTCCATCTGTCTCGTTTGGATTTACTACCTCTTTCTGCGAACAAGTCATCTTAATCAATTTTTCTATTTTCTAAGCTTTGGCGCCAGGTTATTTACCATTTATCCTCCATCGTATCCGCCGCTTACATTTCTTACTCAATTAACCGGCTTTTTTAAGCTTTTACCGTACTATTTTCCAATTATTATCGGTGTAATTATTGGCTTTTCCTATCTTAAGTCTCACCACCCAAAACTCCTGGTCCTGCTGCTGCCTTTTGTGGGTTTTTTTACCAACTTACTGCCCCAATCTGACCTTCTCCATGTTTACCCATTCCTCCCCCTGGTCCTAGTTAGCTCTTATATTTTTACCCACCAATATCTTTCTCATAAGATATCAAAATTGGTAACCACCGTCTTGATTTTTATTATCATCCTTGAAGGTTTTTTTCTAACCTTTCACGGCAATTACTATCGTTATTTCCCTCCCTACTCTGCTCAAAATCAGCTCCTACTTCCACCCAGGGCGGGTTTTATTCAAACCGACCGTTTCATGGCAAAAAACCTTAACCTTCTTCATACATATTTTTCTTCCCACTCGGAAATCTCTTCTGTGTTTATCTATCCATTTTCCCCGGCTTTATACTTTCTTCTTGATCTATTCCCCATCACCCCCCATCTAATTCTCTGGCCAGGTTATCTTACTCTGCAAGAGGAACAACTCCTTGTAAATCAGTTATCAAATGGTCCCCCAACTTTCATTATTGCTGAAGAGAACATATCCTTTGGCACTCCACTTTCCAAATGGATCACCTCCCACACTCCACTCGCCCACCTCGGATCATATCTAATCTACACCACTCCCTGATATAGTTATCTCATGCATTTGGTAGTTTCACTTCTGCTTGGATTAACCATCATATTAAGTACTCCTAATTTAGTTTCAGCTCAAACTGACGCCACCACTTCTGGAAAAATGGAAGGGGCTGCCACCCTGGGTGTAGCCAGAATGGTCTATTCAGCAGAATCAGACCTAAAAGACGGTCACGTTGTTGCCTCATCTGATCATGGAGCCATCTTGAGCGCCACACCTTACGATTCTCAGATTCTTGGAGTAGTCGCTCGCGATGCCGCTATTATTTTTAATACCACCGGCAGCAGTTCTGATAGCGCTGTTCCGGTTATCTCCAGCGGTGAAGTATACATGCTCGTCAGCAGCCAGTCCGGACCCATCAAAAAAGGTGACTTATTAACTTCTTCCACCACCCCAGGTGTGGCTGTCAAAGCCACCAAATCAGGCTATGTTTTGGGAACCGCCAAAGAAGATTCATCCACGACCGATCCCAAAGAAATCGACAAAATCGCCGTCGATTTAAACTTGCACTACTTCAACTCCAAATCTCCCTTTCCCGGTTCACTCTCGGACATACTAAAAATTGCCCTCATTCCCACCAAAGAAGGTCCTGGTCCTATTTTTAAATATATTGTTGCTGCTGCTGTACTTGTTTTTTCACTCGTTCTCGGTTTTCTTACTTTCGGTCGCACCGCAGCCAAGGGTGTCGAGGCTCTGGGCCGAAATCCCTCTGCCCACAAAGTTATTTACGTGGGTATAGTATTCAATATCTCTGTCGTAGTTGTTATCGTCCTGTCTGGATTAATTATCGCCTTTTTGATTTTGCGACTCTAAGGTAAAATAACCTAGTAACCATGCCCACCCTGCCCCTCCAAATCATTCAGGTCGTCGCCGATCTGGCCATCTTCTTCTTTATCGGTTATTACTTCCTTAAACTTCGGGCTAAAGAAGCTGAACTCGACAAAAGAGAAGGCAAAGTTGACGCGGATTATCATCAAATAGTCGACACCGCCCTGGCCAAAGAAAGAAAAATATTGGAGGACGCCACAGCTGAAGCTGATCAAATCATCGCCGGCGCCCGACACGTCAGTCAATCGGCCAAAGACGAGGTCAGTCGCGCTCTCCAGCTCATGGTAGTCGACATCCAAAAAGAAGCCATGGACACGGCAAAAAACTTCACTTCCAACTACCAATTAACCTTAAAACAACTCTCTGCTCAATCAACTACTGACTTTCAGGAAATAGTTAAGGGATTAAAAAATGATCTTCAGATTCAAATTCAGCAGTTTCACCAAAACCTATTACCTGTTTTGGAAAAACAACTAGAAGATTACCGCACCGCCCGCTTAGCTCAAACCGAAAAGATGGTCACCAGTATCGTTCAAAAAGCCGCCCCCGAAATTCTCAACCGTTCTCTTTCATTAGAAGATCATCGCTCCTTAGTCCTCGAGTCCTTAGAAAAAGCCAAAAAAGCTGGCGCCTTTGACTAAATTATGGAAACGCTAGATTTGTCTGATTTTTTCACTTCCAAAGCCGAGTCTTCTGATTTTTGTTCCCGGCTAGCTACGGTGTCTCAATCTGTCTATGAAACGGACTTTGATTTGCAAAAAGCCCTCTTGGAACAGTTCGGCATTCTAAAAAAAGACAAATTCATGGCCCTTTTACGCGATAACGAGATAAGCATCGAATCCAACTCGGATTTACAGGAATTCATGAACAAAATTTGTCAAAAAGCTTCGGCTCTGCCTACCGTCACCATTTCACTGGCCTTCGAACCTGACGAAACAATACTAAAAGAGTTTTCTTCCTGGTTTGTTTTAAATACCAATCATCAGGTCCTTATAGACATCCAAATCGACCCTTCTTTAATTGCCGGAGCGTCAATCACCAGCAATGGTAAATTTCACGACTTCTCTGCAAAATCAAAATTTAATCAAATGTTGTCAGATTTTTTAAATAGCCAGTCTGGCCCCACCCTCCCCGCCTCCCCCGCTTGATCGTATGGAATCCTACACTCATTATCTACATAAAACAGGAGAATATGGTGTCGTGTATCAAGTCAGTCACCCCATTGTTTTCATCGAAGGCTTGCCGTCCGTTAAAACACGTGAGGTTGTCCTTTTTGAAAATGGCCAGAAGGGTGAAGTCTTCGGTATTACCCGGGGAAAAGTCGAGGCCAGAATTTTTTCCCATGAACCTATTCAAGTCGGAGCCAAGGTCACCAGAACAGACGAACTTGTATCAATTCCTGTAGGCCCAGAACTCTTAGGTCACACCATTGATCCACTGGGTGTCCCCTTAGACCCGGCAGACCGCTACGTCCAACCAAAACAGTCCAGAAGCCTTGACGCCAAACCCATAGATATTTCCGGCCGTCAAAAGATAGCCACATCCCTATCAACCGGGGTATCCCTCATAGATTTACTCGTCCCTCTAGGACGCGGGCAGCGAGAATTGGTGATTGGCGACAGAAAAACAGGTAAAACCTCTCTTCTTATGACCACCATCAAAACTCAAGTCAACTTGGGTGTCGTAGCTATTTACGCGGCAATTGCCAAGAAAAAAAGTGATATTAAAAAACTACAGGAATTTTTAGCTGTAGAAAAAATCACCGATAAGGTGATTATCATTGCAACCAGTGCCTACGATTCCCCCAGCTTGATCTACCAAACTCCATACTCAGCAATGGCAATTGCGGAATATTTCAGAGATCAGGGAATTCATTCGTTGGTCATTTTAGACGACCTCTCAACTCATGCTAAGTTTTATCGGGAGCTATCTCTTTTAGCCAGACGCTTTCCCGGAAGAGATTCTTATCCTGGCGACATTTTCTATACTCACTCCCGGCTATTGGAAAGGGCGGGTAATTTTAAACACCCTAAAGTCGGTGAAGTCTCAATTACCTGCTTGCCCGTTATAGAAATAATCGAAGGCGACTTAACCGGATACGTTTCAACCAATGTTATGGGTATCACTGACGGCCACATCTATCTGGATAGCAACATCTATTACCAGGGAATGCGTCCGGCAGTTAACATTCCCCTTTCCGTTACTCGTGTTGGTAGACAAACTCTCAACAAGCTGGCCAGGGAAATGAACAAAACTCTCACTGTATTTTTAACTCGTTACGACAAGCTTAAAAATTTATCTCATTTCGGCCAGGAACTAACCAGTGAGGTGAAAAAGAATCTTCTGTTGGGAGATTTAGTCTACAAATTTTTTAACCAGCCATATCAAGAAACTATTCCAAACGTAGTTCAGTTAGTCCTCATGTCCATGATCCTTCAAGACCTCATCGACAATAAACAAATGATGGATCAAACCAAAAAGGGTATGATTAAAGCTTGTGCCGAGCCGGAAACCAAAAAGTTTTTTGACAGTCTGATGAAGACCAACGACCTTAAAGGTTTCAACCAAAATATCCTAAATAGTAAAGACCAATTAATTGCTTTCTCAAAACTTACTTAAATGATTCAAGGAAAAGTTATTCTGGAGGAACTTCAGGCTCTTAACAGCTTGAAAGAACTCGCCCAAAGCTACGAAGAAATTGCCGTAGTCAGAATGCAAAAAATCAAAGACTCGGTTATTCATACCAGAGATTTTTTGTCAGACCTTTCCGATGTTTTTGTTGACCTCAAAGCCTCATATTTAAGAGAGTTCAAGGATCTACTTTCCCGCAGAAAAGTAGGCAACCAAACACTGTTGCCTAGCTTGCAAAAAACCGGTAAAACGCTCTTGGTATATTTATCCTCAAACGGAAAACTTTATGGCTCCGTCACCCAAAAAACTTACCGGTTATTTATAGACGACATCAGACGGAATAAACTTGGTGAATCAGATCTCTTAATTATCGGTCGGGCCGGAAAGGAAATGTTTGAAAATGCCCAAACCGGAAAGCAGTTTGAATACTTTGAAATGCCCGATACCAATGTCGAAATAGAACACATCAGACAATTAATAAAAAGGTTTCTGCAATACGAAAAAGTATATGTCTACTATGGAAAATTCAACAATGTTGTTCGCCAAAATCCCATAGCAACAAGCATCACCGGTGAAGACATCTTTGAAACTGAAATAGCTTCTCCCACCCGCAGAGAAGATCGCTTCATTTTTGAACCGTCTTTGGAAAGACTTTTCAATTTCTTTGAATCCCAAATCATGGCCAACTTGTTCAGCCAAACTCTTTTAGAAAATCAGCTTGCCCGTCACGCCTCCCGCGTCAATGCCATGGAAGAAGCTCTCATCCACATTGAAGAAGAGGGCAAGAAGCTCCTTCGCCAAAAAACCCGCTTCAAACACATGCTTCAAAATCGCAAACAATTAGAAACCGTTTCCGGATCCGTATTGTGGGGGTAAATTAACCATGCTTACAGGAAAAGTTATCAGCATCAAAGGACAAGTAGTAGAAGTCGAATTTGCGGAAAAAAAGCCTAAAATTTTTGATGTCTTAATAGCCAAAGACGACCCCTCAGTCAAAATGGAAGTTTATACTTCAGCCTCTCCCAACAGCTTCTATTGTTTAGTTCTCACCGATGCCGGAAGTCTTCACCATAGCTCACTTGTCTATAGTACCGGACAGCCAATTTTAATTCCGGTAGGAAAAGAAATGTTAGGCCGCGTCATTACCACTCTGGGTGAACCAGTCGATGGCCAAGGTCAGATATTTGCCAAAGAAAACCGACCAATAATCGCAAAAGACGTAAGTTTTGATCAAGTTAATATTCCCAAAGAAGTGCTGGAAACCGGAATTAAATCAGTCGACTTTTTTACCCCTATCGTTAAGGGAGGAAAAGTTGGATTATTTGGGGGAGCTGGCGTCGGTAAAACTGTTATTCTTTCCGAAATAATTCACAACATCGTTATTCTCCACCCCGAGAAAAATGTTTCTGTTTTTGCTGGTGTCGGAGAACGTACTCGTGAAGGTGAAGAGCTCTACCAGTCCCTGATAGATAGCAAAGTCATGCAAGGTGTCACACTAATCTACGGTAGCATGGGCGAAAATCCAGCCATTAGGTTTAGAACTGCCTTCACTGGCGTCACTTTGGCAGAACATTTCCGCGACAATATGGGCAAAGACGTTTTGTTCTTCATCGACAACGTATTCCGTTTTGCCCAATCCGGCTATGAACTATCTACGCTTATGAATGCCATCCCGTCGGAAGGTGGATACCAAGCCACACTTACTTCAGAAATGGCCTCCTTCCATGAACGCCTTGTATCTACTCACAAAAATGCCATTACCACTTTCGAAGCCATTTACGTTCCCGCCGACGACTTAACAGATAGTGGTGTCCAGGCAGTATTCCCGTATCTCGATTCAGGCATTATTCTTTCCCGCAACATCTATCAGGAAGGCCGTTTCCCGGCTGTCGATATCCTTGCTTCAAATTCCTCCGCCCTCAATCCGGACACTGTAGGTCAGGAACATTACGAAACTGCCATTGAAGCCCAAACATTACTCAAAAAAGCTATGGCCCTGGACAGAATTGTCGCCCTCATCGGAGAATCGGAATTGTCCAGTGAGGATCAAACTATCTACAAACGGGCCAAAATGGTAAAAAATTACATGACACAAAATTTTACCGTAGTAGAAGCCCAAACTGAAAAAAAAGGCGTCCAGGTGTCAATAGGTGACGTCGTTTCCGACATCAAAAGCATCCTAAATGGAAAAGTTGATCTCCTGCAACCCGAAGATCTTCTTTATATTGGAACCCTCAAAGACATCGAATCCATCCTTGCCAGCAAACAAGGACCATCAGTAACCGACGCTTCCGTAAACACCTCACCTACTATAAGTCAAAATGACACCAATAAAAGTTAGAATTCTCGACACCAAATCGCTCATATTTGAAGGCGAAGTGGATCGGATAAGCTCTACCAATGAAGTTGGTCCGTTTGATATCTATCCCACCCACGCCAACTTCATTTCCATTATCAAAAAGAGCCTCGTTTTGTATAACAGAGGTAAAAAGATTAAAGAGATAAATTTTGCCCAGGCGATACTAAAAGTTAAGCAGGACAATGTGGGAATTTATCTTGGACTAGAAGAGCTTATCCTCGAAGAAAAGCCCACAATAAATACCTAACAGTTACAAGACAAGAAATTGCACATAAAAAACTTTTTGTGTTCAGTTATAAATCCTGTCTTTAAAAATATTTGAAGCTAATTTTAAAATATGAACAATTTTAATACTCACATTTGATTATTACCTCTTTTAACCACTTGTTGGCAACTTTAGTTTTTCATTTTTCTCATCAAAATGTTGAGAAACACACAGCCAATCAATCAGTGTCAGAATTGTTCGTCATGTTTTACAAAAAAGTATTTTTAATAAAAACCAATTAGCACTTAACCTTCACCCAAGCACCCGAAAGTCACAAGCACCATAAATCAACCCAAAAAAGCATACTACCGTTGTTACCATTGAAATCAACTGCTTCTTTAAATCGGTCCAAGATCTATTTTTAATAACCCACTCTCAACTAATTCCGCCTCAACCGTCATTAAGCTCATCATAATATAGTTGATATACTTTGATATAAAATTACACAAAAACTGATCTACTTAGATACACAAACCTATCTTTTGTTCAATAAATTACACATGTTACATTTCGTTACACTTTGAAGTCTTGCTACTATGTATAAGAAGATCTATATATTAATAAGAGATTATTTTGAAGCTAAAAACCCGACCCCTAATGGAATCCTCCCTGCCCCTCCCCAATCCTCCTTCCAAAATAATACCCATAAAATATGCGGCTCAATTGTTGTCGGTTACCATCCCAACCTTACTTGAATGGAACGAGTTCAACATCCTCAAACCAACCATTACTCAGACCGGCGAGGTCGGTTATCGTGAAGAACAAATCAGCCAATTCCTAGCCATAAAACAACGCTCCCAAGGCGTCCAAGAGTCCCCAATAAACACCCCCCCTTCCACTCCTGCGTCTGCATCCATTAATCAAACTGAAACTTTTAGTCCCATCTTGACCGTTAGTCAGCCTCCAATGGCCTCTCTTTTCCTGGCTTTTTTCTTATCTTTCGTCACCACCGTTTTCTCACTAATGTTCATCCTCAACTTTCTACCCAACAGCGCAACAGATAAAAAAGCAACTTTAGCTTCACCGATCAGCAAATCTAGTATTTCCGAATCAACTACTCCCTTCTCCCCGATACATCTGCAGCCCCAAGCTAACCCAAACCGTCCCATGAGTGACGAAAATGTTTCTGGCCCCGAAAATGGACTCGCCGCACTTACTGAATTCCCCGACAATCCATCAGGAAATGTCGCCGGAGCACAG
Organism: Candidatus Amesbacteria bacterium RIFOXYB1_FULL_44_23; assembly: GCA_001773775.1. Classification (GTDB taxonomy): domain Bacteria; phylum Patescibacteriota; class Microgenomatia; order CAZETR01; family Amesbacteraceae; genus MEXR01. The sequence continues at coordinate 30,341 of MEXR01000038.1, forward strand.
ACGACAAACACCATATCCCATCTCGATTTTGATTCAAACTCTAACAGTATCGGTATCGGCGCTTATGCCGAGACGGTCAATTTCGCTTCCGCTAAAGATACCTCCGATTCCGTCTTTGACCACGACGGCAATATTAAAGGCAATGCCCCAAACACTGGAATGCTAGCAGCCGCCATCTTCACAAATCCAATCGGTCAATCAAGTAGTCTGGCAAACCAAACATTTGGTCTGAACTTACTACTGGTAGTTTTAGCCCTGGGTTTATTAACAACCCCCTTTATCCTCAAAAAACAACCGGCCTACCTTACCCCACCCGTAATGCCTGGACTGTTAGTATCAAACCCTCATTCCTTGGAGCAAAAAGTTCTCGAGGTAAATCAAAAAACTGACGGAACCGTCATTCTGCATTTCCAGGGACAAGAATACAAAGTCTGCAAACCTGAATTGGATAGTGAGTCAGACCAATTTATCGAGCGGCTCATGAAGCTGGTTACTCCTGGTGTCAAAGAAATCGATTACGATGCCCTAAAAGACGAAGAAATCAAACTCAGCACTCCGCTAAGCAAAATTGTCACTCGACTTGGTTTCGTTGGTATTAAACGGGATTTATTTTTTCCCCGCACCTCCAAAAACCGGGTTCTTTTCCGACCTTACATCACCTCGACGGACTTAGCCTCTATGAACTTAAGCCCCAGTCAAATCTCACGAGAGTTTTTAAGCAGTAATTAAAGCCAATCTCCAGGACCACTCAGGTCTGCCCAAGATCGTTGGTGTCTCACATCACTCCCTTCGCGCATAGCTAGACTAATCTAATTCTAATAAGCAATCTGCAAAACTAAAACTCATGCCTCATTTACGCTCAGACAGCCAAACCAAAATCATACCCCTGGCCTCAGCCGCCGAAACCTTGGGTGTTTCCGTCGATACCCTCAAAGACTGGCACCAAAACGACATTCTCCGTTTTTCAGAAGCCAGCGATGGCTCCATCGGCTACACACCTGAGCAATTGGAATTATTCGCTTTGATCCAAAAAAACATTCCATCCTCCCTTAAAACTGGCGCCAGAAATGAAACGCCCAGCGTATCTAAAAAAATCATCAATTGGCTTGGTGAAGAATTTTACCAAGACGAGTCCATTGGGGATTATCTCAAATCCCAAATCAAACAATCTCTGACTTTTGCCTATACTCCATCCTTCAAATCCCCTAACAAAAAGGCTCTGGCCATTTTCGTCTTAATCATATCCTTTCTCGGTCTGGCTTCATTTACACAAGCCTCCAGAATCAAGTATTTTGGAGGCAGGATCGCCCTTGCCTTTCAAGGTATCGGCCAAGACTATTCCGAACAAAAGGTTCTCGGTACACAAACCAGTAAAATTCAACTCACTGGAAATATTATCTTCACTCTTCCTCTGGTCACCAAACAAAGTGTTGCCATAGGTGAAAATTTAAGCGTCGCTGGTGAAGGAGTTTTTACAGGCAACATCACCGCCCCCAATATTCTCTACGGCGTCAAGGCCGGAAATCATATCTCCATTACCGACGTCGCAAGCCAGCAGCCCACCATTTCTGTCGATCTTCCGCTCCTGGTTAGTTCTTTCCAGGGGGAATATGGTGACGTAGTCTTAACTGCCGGCAGTGATATTTCCATTAGCGGCACCACCATTTCCAACACCTCCACGCTATCCACCGTCGTTGGCCGAGGGCACTGTAGTAACTGTCTAACCGACGCTGATATCAGCAACAGTCTGACCCTCGATAGCAGTGCCAATGTGTCCGGAACCGCTATTAAAACCGGGCTTGTCTCCACCGCTGTCGGAGGCACTGGCCTAACTACCTACACAGCCGGGGACATTATCTACGCATCAGGCTCCAGTCAATTAGCAACCAGGTCAATTGGCTCAGAAGACGGTCAAATTCTGCAAGTGCTAAACGGTCTGCCTTCCTGGAGCACCCTTCCGCTTAATGCCTCTGGATCTGGAGCCACGACTTCCGGCGCTAATCTTGTTGGTGTTTATGACAACCTAAACAACTCCACTGCCACCAACCTCCAAACCATTCTCAGTGATTTTGATTCTGCCATCACTTCGGCCGGAGTTTCTCCGTTTTCAGTCGCAACCGACGTAACTTACGGAGATTATATCTACCCCACTACCAGCTCCAATGATTTTACTTTGGGCGGAGACGGTACTCCCGACGGGTCTACTCTCTTTTTTAATACCACTACCGCCAACCTTCAATTAGGCACAAACAACAGCGGGTCAGGCGGACTTGATGGTACACTAACACTTCTTTCATCTGGAAACGGTGTTACCGATGCCAGTTTAACTACCAACTCCACCGGAGATTTACTAATTCCTGACAGCAACGTCGGCATCGGAGCTGCTCCATCAGATTTAGACGCTGACAACAATCCCTTCAAACTGGAAGTTGCCGGCAGCATTGGTCCAAATGTTGATGGTGCCTACGACTTAGGGTCACCTACCAGACAGTATCGAAACCTATACCTGACAGGGCAAACCACTTCTGGTGGAAATATTACCATTGCCAACTCAAACCCTTCTTTAACCTTGATCGACACTGACGCGGGGGGTGAACAGTACCAAATGAGTGTTGATGGAGAAATCCTCACCATCACCAACAACACCTCAGGTGAAGATGTCCTGGTCACCACCGTAGACGGAGATGTCGATCTGGCTGGTGGATCTGCCAACACCGGTTGCACTGTCGACAATTCAACTGGTGATCTAAACTGCTCCGGAACTGCCACCCTCACTGCACTTAACGCTATTGGGGTCGTTATAAACGACGCCTCAGGCGTACTTTCAACCGAAGCTCAACTCAATGTTTCCCGTGGCGGCACTGGAATCGACTCCTCAGCAGCAGCTGACGGATCACTTCTCATAGGCAACGGTACCGGATTCACTCTGTCAACCATTACCGGAACCGCCAACCAGGTAAACGTCACCAACGCAGCTGGCAGCATCACCCTATCCACTCCGCAAGACATCGCCACAACCTCAGCTCCTTCATTTGCCTCACTTAACTTAACCAGCGTTAATAATCAATTAACTCTCGGCGCGACAGGCCAAACGACTTTGATTTCTGCCAATGCCCAAGCAGCGCCTAGAACAATCACTATTCCCACCGTCACCGCTTCTGATGATTTTATTTTGGCCAACGCCACCCAAACCTTGGACAATAAAACCATTGGCTCAACTGGCCTAATTTTCTCTGCAGCCGCAACAGATATCTCATCCGTCACCAACGAAGATCTCACGCTCATTGCTGCCGGTACTGGTCAGATTATTCTCAATGACACAGTTCAACTTGGCGATTTCCCTGCTTCAGTGCCCACGGCAGTCTCTGTCTGTCGCGACAGCGTCACAAATCAGCTAGTCCAATGCCCCGCCAATGCCAACAACACCACTCTCCAGCTGGCCTACGATGCCGGCAACGACATCACTACCACCGACAATCGAGATATTACCTTTAACCTGGCCGACACAACTACAGACTCAATTTTTTCAATCACCACATCAGCTGGGGCCTCAGGTTATACCCAATTATCTCTTTCAGACGGATCGAATGCCACTCCACCATCACAACTGTTACTGCTAGAAAATCTAGATACAAACGAATCCCTTTCGTCCGGCATATTAGTCCAATCAGCAGCCGGAGGTTTAACCACAGCCATCGATCTCTCGGATTCCGAAATAGTTACCGCTCTTTCACTGGGGGCAAACGATATAACTGCTACAAACTATTCAATTACTGGGTCAAGTGGAACAATAACCACAGCTGGAGATCTTGCAGTAAATGGCGGTGACTTAACTACCAATCAGACTACCTTCAACCTGTTAAACACTACCGCCACCACTTTAAATATCGGTGGTGATGCCACAG
>MEXR01000039.1 GCA_001773775.1 Candidatus Amesbacteria bacterium RIFOXYB1_FULL_44_23
ATATCTTCAGGTTAGAAAAATAAATGCTTAAAGATCTCTTCATCAGTAAAACCCGTGTCAAACTTCTGGAAATTTTCTTATCAGATCCTACTCAGATGTATCACGTCCGGGATTTAGTCAGAAAAATTGATGAGGAAATAAATGCTGTTCGAAGAGAACTCGCCCGCATGGAAGAATTGGGCATGGTCAAAAAAGAGCCTCGCGGCAACAGATTGTATTACTGGTTTCGAAAAGACTATATTTTTTATTCCGATCTTTTAAGCTTGGTCGCCAAGTCAACCGGCTTAGGTGAAAGTCTGATTAAAAACCGCCACAAACTCGGCCGGGTAAATTTGATCATGCTCAGTAGCCACTTTGTTCGCCATGAACCCAAAAGTCATCCCGATGAAGTTGATTTATTGATTGTCGGAGATCTGGTTCTTCCGGAATTAAATAGTCTGGTCAGAGCCGAAGAAACCAAAAGAGGCCAGGCCATAAACTACACTCCCATGACCGAAGATGAACTTAAATTCCGCCGTACCAGAAGAGACCCGTTTCTATTAAGTATTCTGACCGGAGGCCGGGTTATCGTCTTAGGTACCGATCAGGACTTGGTGGGCTGACATGAATCAAAAAATTCTTAAAACCGGCAATAGTCTTGCCGTTACAATTCCCTCAAAATTTGTTAGAATTTTGGGACTAAAGCCGGGAGATGATGTTGCTGTAAAAATCGATTTGGCCAAAGGCTTAATGCGCTGCGGCTTTACCGCGACCGGGCAACTCACTCTTCTGGATTCAACTAAGAAATAACCTTCATGCGTACCAGTATTATCATTTCAGCCTGCTTGCTTGTCGCGGTATTAATCAACATGCCTCCCCAGTTTTCAATTGCCGGCAGGAAATTTTACCGGCCCAGCATTAATCTGAATTTGTTGGGCAAACCTTTTATCCGGGATTTGAATTTCAAATTAGGTTTGGATCTCCAGGGCGGAACTCATTTAGTTTATGAGGCTGATACTTCGAAAATTCCCGACGCCGATAAGCCACAGGCTGTTTTGGCTACCAAGGACAATATTGAGCGCCGTATAAACTCTCTGGGCGTTTCCGAGCCCTTAATACAGGTGGCCAATACCGTTAACCAGTTTCGGTTAATTATTGAACTGCCGGGCGTAAGTGACGTTACCGAAGCTATTAATACCATAGGTCAGACCGCTCAGCTTGAGTTTAGGCTTCCCACTTCCGCTTCTCCTTCTTCCATTTTAGATTTTGCCCCCACCGATCTTACCGGTAAGGATTTGCGTATTGCCCAGGTTCAGTTCGACGGAGGTAACCAGGTCGGTGGCAATCCCAGTATTGGTTTGGAATTTACTTCCGAAGGCGGAGAGAAATTTGCCAAAATTACCAGGGAAAACACCGGAAAACAGTTGGCCATTTTTCTGGACGGCATGCCTTTAACTGCACCGGTAATTAATCAGGAAATTACCGACGGCAAAGCCGTTATTACCGGCAACTTTGCTTTGGAAGAAGCCAAAAGGCTGACCATTCAACTTAATGCCGGAGCTCTTCCCGTCCCCATTAAAATTATCGAACAACGAACCATCGGAGCCTCTCTTGGCAACGAATCAATTTCAAAAAGTTTATTTGCCGGCATCATCGGCTATTTGGTTATTTTGCTGTTTATGGTCTTCAATTACGGCTTCAAGGGCGTGTTGGCCAACGTTGCTTTAACCATTTATATCCTGCTTTCCTTATCGATCTTTAAATTAATTCCGGTCACTTTGACTTTAGCCGGCATCGCCGGATTTATTCTATCGGTGGGCATGGCCGTCGACGCCAACATTCTCATATTTGAACGTATCAAGGAAGAAATCCGCTGGGGCCGACCCAAAAGAGCCGCCATGGAACTGGGTTTTCACCGGGCTTGGACTTCAGTCAGAGACAGTAACGTCAGTTCTTTGATAACTGCCGGTATTTTGTTCTGGTTTGGCACCGGATCTGTCCGCGGCTTTGCTCTGACATTAATTGTTGGTATTCTGGTTTCCTTATTTACTTCCATTATCATTACCAGAAATTTAGTTAGGGCTTTTTATTCCAAATAATAAATATATGAATCACTTCCCCTTCATGAAATATAAATGGTTGTATTTTGGTTTTTCGACCCTAATTGTGATTCCGGGAATCATTTCCTTAATTATGTTCGGTTTAAGACTGTCAATAGATTTTACCGGAGGGACGCTTTTGGAAATTCAGACCAAATCTCCCGCTCAACCGGCTCAGATTATCGAACTGGCCAAAGCTCAACAGATAGAAATATTTTCAGTTCAGCCGTCCCCGGATAACATCTATTTACTTCGGTCCAAATCCATTACCCAGGAACAAAGTAATCTTTTGAAAACGGAATTGGGGAAAAATTACGGTGAAGTTGTAGAAAAACGTTTTGAAACAGTTGGTCCCACGATTGGTGCCGAACTGACTCAAAAATCTTTTCTGGCCGTTATCGTAGCTTCAGTTTTTATTATCATCTATCTGGCTTGGTCGTTTAAAAGCGTTCCCGCTCCTTACACTTCCTGGAAGTTCGGCGCTTCGGCCGTTCTTGCCCTGCTTCACGATGTAATCGTGGTGGTCGGAATATTCTCATTGTTTGGGCATTTTTTCAAAGTTGAAATCGATGCTTTATTTATTACCGCGCTCTTAACCATCATCGGTTTTTCAGTTCACGACACCATTGTCGTTTTTGACCGCGTCAGGGAGAACTTACCCAAAATGCCCAAACACACTTTTGAAGAAATCGTAGATTTTTCCATTACCGAAACCTTAAATCGCTCTTTAAATACTTCCATGACCGTCGTTCTGACTTTAACTTCACTTCTGTTGTTTGGCGGAGAAACCATCCGCTGGTTCGTGGTGGCATTGTTAATCGGCATCGTTTCTGGTACCTACAGTAGCATTTTCAACGCTTCTCCCATCCTGGTTTTGTGGGAGAATAAACATCGCTAGCATGCTAGAGACCCATCCGTTTCCTCCGTTTATCCCACCCCACGCCCGGTATTTGCTTTTAGGAAGTTTTATAGCCAGAAAATTTGGCCAGTCATCTTATGATTGGTATTACAGTAACGGTAGAAATCAGTTTTGGAACATCCTGGAAGCCGTGTACCATTGCAAACTGGATACGATTTCTTTACGAAAAGAACTGTTTATTAAATTGTCATTGGGGGTTACTGATCTAATTTACCAATGTGATCGTAAGCTTCAAAATAGCGCCGACACTAGTCTTGTTAACTGCACCTACAACACTAGGGCCATTGAAGATATTTTCAAATTAAATTCTCTTAAAAAAGTATATTTCACTAGCAAATTTGTTGAACGGACATTTAAAAAAGTATTTAAACATTTGGTTACCGACTTTCCCGATGTGGAATTTGTTGCTTTACCGTCTCCCTCACCCAGATATGCAGCAATGTCTAAAACACAAAAAGCTATTAAGTATTCTCGGCTGCTTCCCCAGCTTTAAATCTTGTATATCCAGTATCTTTTATCATTCAATAACACGGCTTCAACCAGTTTATCCCGCATGGTTTTAATTTCAAAAGCTTTGGAAATCAATACCGTGCCTCTTCTGCATTCTTTCTGAACCTTTTTCCCCAATTTTTCAGCTGACCTGGGACTCATGTAAAAATATATGTAGTCAGCGTTGTTCAAATTCATTTTCCAGAAGTCTTGACTGATGAATTTGATATTTGTTAATCCGTCTTTCTTGCTGGTTAATCTGGACCAAAGTAGTAACCAGGGATTTATTTCCACCCCTATCCCTCGTGCTTGATAATTTTTCACGGCGTGTTTCACTACCCGTCCGTCTCCGCTACCTAAATCATAAAATACCTGACCCGGCTTGATCTTAAGTTTTTCTAACAACTTTTCAATATCTTTTTGGTTAGTGGGTACAAATGCGGCTCCCCCCAGAAATTCTCCCGCCAGCATATACACGCACCACACGCATACTCCTGCAGCAAGTATTACCAACAAAGTTAAAATTATAAGTTCACTCATGCTTGTTAAATGTTAAATCTTATCTTATTATCGCGCCATGGGTTTTGAGATCCCTCAAGAACTTCGAACTAAATTAACTAAATTTAGAACCTCCTGGAGACCGTTTCCTGATGTTACCTTACATTACTCTACTACCAGTTGGGAGGGTGGGCAAAGAATGGCCTCTGAGGGCAAGTGGCACAGCAGCCGCCCTCTTACCCATTTAACCCCCGGTGATGTTTTAGCCGTTCGAGTTAATCAACCTTTTGCTACTCCAGATGATCCATTAAAACTTTTTGAAATTACTGAGCCCGCTACCACCCTACCCCCACCAGCCGCTAAAGCAGAGTGGGAAAAATCTCCCTTTGGCGGTGCAAGGTTTGCTTCAGATCGTGGATACTTTCCACATATTCTCGATCACTTAAAGCCGATGTCTCGATCAGAATTGATGCAGCATTTCGTCGCTCCTCCATCAGAAACCTTAATTGATCTTATTAAACTGGCAAGAGAAATAAGTGAAATGTCCAATTGTGTGCGTATGCATTTTGGGGCTCTGATTTTAGAAACTGGTCGCATTGCTTCAATCGGGTTCAACCACACCTATTTTGGGTTTCAAAAAGACCACTGTGAACCATGCCTTAGGCAGGAATTGGGAATTAAAAGCGGTCATGAACTGGAAGTTTGTCGGGCCATGCATGCCGAAGGGTCAGCTATAACTTTTGCTCAGAATCACTTAAAACAAATAGATTTTGGGTTAATGGTGGTTGCTGGAATGAATCCTAAAGGAGTACCCTTTGATAATCCTCAATTTTATTGCACGCTTTGCTCACGCACTCTGTCCGCAATTCATGGTTTACAAGCTATTGTAACCAGTACCAACGAAGGTCCCAAAATCCGTCCTACAAATGAAGTGGTGGATGAAAGTTTTAGCTTTCTCACAGCTTAATCCGACTTCTTCACAAATTCATTTCTTTCAGTTTCTCCAAAAGCGCTTCTCTTTCATTGGGTAAGTTTCCCTCCACCACTTCATCAAACAATACTTGCAGATACTCACCCACTGCCCTTCCTGATGGAATATTCTTAACTCCCATCACATCCACACCGTTTATTTTCAGATCTGGAATTGCAAACGGTTGTTTTTGTACTTCAATTAATCTTTTTTTAAACTCTTCCAGTCTCCAGCTGGTTTCTCTGGCTCCGCCTCCCAGTCTGTCGCCGGTTCGAAGGGCCAGCATTTCAGTAATATTTTCTATTCCGACATTTTTAATGAACCTTCGAACGGCGCTGTCGGTTTGTCGTTCGTCTACCGTAAATTGGTGCCAGCGGACTAGTTTGATAAATTTATCCCGTTGTTCATTTGAAAACTTCAGCCTCTCGGCTAACTTTCCGGCTATTTTTTCACTCTCCATTTCATGGTTGTAAAAAGTTATCCGTCCGTCAGAAAAAATTCTCTGCGTTTTTATTTTTCCCACGTCATGAATTAGTGTTGCCAGTCTGGTTATAGGGTCCCGGCTGGGGCAGTACCGAAGTGCTTCTACGCTGTGTGTACCTACATCGTAAATATGATGTCTCCCCGGGCTTTTTTGCTCAATCCCGAATGCTCCCTCCATTTCCGGCAGCACATACTGTCCCAATTCGCAGTTCCGTAGCAGTAAGTATCCGTCCGCCGGATAATCGGACGCCATTATTTTTAACAGTTCATCCCTGATTCTTTCGGCCGAAATCTGTTCTAAATTTGGCGCGTTTGTTTTTATCCCGGCAAATGTTTCTTCCTCTACGGCAAATCCCAATTGAGCCGCAATTCTTACCGCCCTCATCATTCTCAAGGCATCTTCTCCGAATCTTTCATTTGGATTTCCCACGCACCTGATCAGTCTGTTAGTCAGATCTTCTTTTCCGCCGTACAAATCAATTAGTTCGTAATTACCGGCCGATATCAGTTTTAAGGCCATGGCGTTGATTGTAAAATCCCGCCTTTTCAAATCTTCCTCCAGAGTTTTTCCCCAGGAAATATTATCCGGATGTCTGGCGTTGGTGTACCCGGATTCGGTTCTGAAAGTGGTTATTTCAAACGGCTTTCCTTCGGAAGGCACCCCGACTGTTCCGTATTTGTTGTCATAAAAACTGTCCGGCACCAGAGCCAATATTTGTTCAGGTGTGGCGTTGGTGGTCATGTCCCAATCCACCAACGTTCTTTTCAGTAAAACGTCCCGGACTACTCCTCCCACGATATAAATTTCATGCCCGTTTTTGGTAAATGTTTGTATCAGTTTGGTAATTTGAACTGGGGTGTTAAGCTTAATCTTCATCTTGGTAAAATTGTAGCATGTCACTAGACGATTTAATTTCCGTTCTGTATAAAAATCGCGGCCTGAATACTCCCAAAGATATTCAGGAGTTTCTAAGTCCAACCCATCCTCAGAACATCAAACCCTCCGACTTGGGGATTTCTCAAAAACAGCTCAGCTCGGCCATCGCTCTGATTCAGAAACATATCAAAAAAGACCACCCCATAGCCGTATATGGAGACTACGACGTCGATGGTTTAACTGCAACCGCCATTGTCTGGGAAACTTTGCACGCCATCTATAAAAACACTTTTCCCCACATTCCTCACCGCGTTACCGAAGGTTACGGCTTGTCCAATGCCGGAATCGATCACTGTCTTGATCAGGGGGCCAAATTAATTATCACCGTCGACAATGGCATTGTGGCTTTTGATCAAGTCGCTTATGCCAAAAGCCGCGACTGTGACGTTTTGGTCGTTGATCATCACGAAAAATTAGACTCGCTTCCCAAGGCTGATGTTTTTATTCATTCCACCGCCACTTCCGCCGCCGGCCTCTCCTGGTTTCTGGCCCAGGAGCTAAGATCCCTCTATAAATCAAATTTCTCGGCCCCCGACTCTGATTTATTGTCTTTGGTTGCCATTTCAGTTATTTGTGACCTGGTGCCTCTATTGGGCATTAATCGCAGTTTTGCCAAATACGGACTGGAGCAGTTAAATAACACTACCCGTCCCGGATTAAAAGCTCTTTTTCAGTTGTCCGGGTTATCCAAAAAAAGTTCAATCGGTCCCTACGAAGTTGGTTTTATCATCGGCCCCCGGCTGAATGCCTCTGGTCGTCTGGCTCATGCTTTGGATAGCCTGCGCCTGTTGTGTACGACCAGTGTCCAAAGAGGTTTCGATTTGGCCGCCACTCTGGAATCCGTCAACTCAGATCGCCAGCGCCTGACGGAAGTTTCCACCCAAAATGCATATTCCCAGGTTTCATCCGTAGATATCCCGGACATTTTAATCTCAGCCGACGCCTCATATAACGAAGGGATAATCGGCTTAATAGCGGCCAAATTAGTTGAACGTTTTCACCGGCCTTCTCTGGCTATTAGTATTGGCACTTCCAAGTGCAAAGGTTCAGCCAGATCAATTCCCGGGTTCCACATTACCGATTTTCTCAGACAATTTTCCGATATTTTTGATTCGGTTGGAGGTCACGCCATGGCGGCCGGATTTACTTTGCCCACCGAAAATCTTGACCTGTTTACTCAAAAAGCCACCGCCTCAGCTTCCAGCTTTATTACTCCCGAAATGTTAGTCAAACAGCACCGCATCGACGCCCGGGTTAAATTGTCGGATTTAAATTTAGACCTTTATTCCAAATTAGAGGAATTTGCCCCGTTTGGCTTGGGTAATCCCCGTCCGGTTTTTGCCTCAGAGAATGTTTCAATTTTTGGCCTAAAACGGGTTGGAGCTTCCCAAAACCATCTTCGCTTTCAGGCCGAAAGTTTTCCCGCAATTTATTTCTCCGCCCCGGCTGAAATCCCTGCTGACATTTCCAAAGCGGATATCATATATTCATTAGATCTGAACACTTTTAACGGCTTGTCAAACCTGCAGTTATTAATCAAAA
>MEXR01000040.1 GCA_001773775.1 Candidatus Amesbacteria bacterium RIFOXYB1_FULL_44_23
AGATGGGCAAGTGTTGGAGGAAAAAGTAGGAAGAGAGGTAGAGCTTGTCAGCCGAATGGTTGTGGTTAGACCGGGGGAGAGTAAAAGACAAGCCTATGAGAGGGCTTCGAAGGCTGAAAGTATGTGCGGACAACGGGCTGCCGTGTTGAGCTGGGGACAATTGAGTTTGTGGAATAAATTGGGCGTGGAACCTTTGCAGACTTGTCTTCCCGACACCGGAGTGGAGATGCGGGAACTATTGGACTTTTTGTATTTTGGTGAGAGCAATACAAAACCTGGTTTACTGGCTGCCCAACCATGGGGTTTGTCTTTGCCCAGAGCATATCCTGATTTGGCAGTGGATGTGGTATTCGAGCAAAAAAAATCTGACGGGTCGAGAAAGTGGCCGCTTTTAAATAATGTGTTGGGAATGGATTTGCGGAGACTAAAAATAGGCAAGAGAGGTGTGGTGCCGTTGTCCAGTGTGGGAGGAATTGTGGTTTTTCCGGATGATGTGCCGGTGGAGCGGATGCATGAAATTACAAAAAATAAGTCGCTGGCTTTAAATAGATCACATTGGGGACCGGATGTTTATTTGCTGTATTTGACACCCTGGTTGTTTGAGGAATGGAAGAAAAGCAAAACTATGTTTATGGAGGAGGAACAGGCAGCTGAAGTGTTTGAGGCCGATTTAGGACGACGAAGAGAATACGGTTATGGTGCGATAACCATTACAAGTCACGAAGAAACCGAATTGCGGGTGATGAGAGGTCGGCCACAAGTAGGTGACGCAAGGTTAATTCTGACAGAGCGGGGGAAGGGGCAAGAGAACATGACAGTTTTGGATTTGGGGTCGGCTTACGGAGGAATCCCGATTGCCGACAAAGGGCTGCCGGAAAGAACAGGAACAGTTGCGGGCCTGAGAGGTTCGTTTTTGTCTGGTGAAATTCCCATGGTGCCAGGTTTGTATTACCCTGGCTATTTGTTGGCGACAATCGGTGGTTGGCCGGCGGTGTTTGAGTCTGGCTGTCATACTCCGGCGGTGGAATATTTAAGGGCAGAAGCGGCTCGGAATGTACCAAGGGAGGACCTGATTGATTATTTAGGAGCGGAAGCAGCGGCAGCTCTGTTGGCTTTGGCCAAAGGGGCGGTGAAACAGTGGTACGGGGAGAGTCGTAAGGTGGTAGAAAATGTAATGGTCACGCATTCGCATGGGGATCATGCGGGAGCTATACCATTAACAGGGGCACCATTGGAGTTGTGGTGGCGAGTTGCGGGCAGATTGATGAGTAGAACCAGCTCGGCTGCAACTTGGCCAGGGAAAATTGCGTATTGGACTCAGGTTCATGAAGGCCGAGTGGAGGGAAATGGGTATCCAAAAGAATGGAGGCAAATTAACAGGACATATCATGAAGGTGATGAAGTGACTTTAAGCAGAAACCTGAGTGTGCAGGTTTTTCCAGTGGATCACAGTGTGGATTGTACGGCTTTTGGGATACGGACTTCTGAGGGAGAGGCATTGTATATGACTGATTTTAAAATGGGACCGCAAACTGAAAGTTCTCTGACTGCGATGGAAAAGAGAAGGTGGGATGTGATATTAATGGAGGGGACTAATCCTAAGGGAGTGTTGAAGGGATCTACTTTGGCAGGTGAAGAGAGGATGACGGAGAATTTTGCTCGAGTGATGCGGGAGGGAAAAGGGCTAGTGGTAATTATGTCGCCTGCTTACGATTTGGGACAGTTGGAGTGTATTCATAAGGCGGCTGAGGAGAGCAAAAGAACACTGGTGTTGGGATACCAAATAGCTGATGAAGCTGAACATTTGGCGGCAGAGGAGGCGGCGGCTCCGTTAGACGCGTATGGGCGAGGGCTGGTTTGGCTTCCGGGAATCGGAGAGGACGTTGCCTTGTTTGATCGGCCGCTCTTGCAAAAAAAATCATGGCAAACTGGACTGTTGGACCGGGCTAAGATGGGGAAGTTGGGAGTGGTGACTGTAGACCGGCTACAGAAAATTGCCGGAGAATCAGTGGTAGTGGTCAGTCCGTATGATTCGTTTAGGAAAAGCTTTGGGGGTGGTAATTTTCCTGGGATTAATGTGATTTGGTCAGCGCCTTTCCCGTATGGAGGGGCTGATAAGCAAAGAGTGGGCGGAATAAAGTATGCGACTGAACAGCTTATGCATGGTAAATTTTGGGCGGGATTTGATGTGTTTGGAATGAATGGTGGACGGGTGGAGGTGAGTAGGGATCCCGAGAGAGTATTTCATACTAGCGGACATGCAACATTTGAGCAGAACGCTTCTGTATTGGAAAGATTGTTGGCAAACAACCAGAGTGGGGAAAAGACTCCTCGAGTATATGTAGTTCACGGAAGTAATCCATTGAGATATGCGGCAGACATGGCTGGAGTGCTTAAGAGCAAAGGGATTAAGGTTGAAATGATCGGAAGGATGGATCACTACGATCCAAATGACCCGATCAATAAGCCGGGACAGGTGATTAAAATCTGATGCGGTTTTGTAATACAATTGGGCAATGGGGGCAGTGAAAGAATTGGCGCAAGAAAGAAGAGAGCAGGGTTTTTATTACTTTAATTATGAAACCAATCGATGGGAGGTGGATTGGGGTGAAGTGGAAAGGTTAGGGCTGGGTGAGATTTTAGTGTGGTGGCTTAGTAGACGTAGACGGTCAAAAAGTAAACCAGTTAAGAAAGTGCCGGTGACGACTCGAATGCCGGAGAGATGTTAAAAAGAAATTTTTCAGAGGGCCAGAAGCGCCTGGGGTATGGAGGTTTGGGATAGATAACACTGATATTGATCTGAGGAGCGCAAGTTTTCAGCCTGAGCGGCACAGGAGAGCATTCTTTGTTGCATTTGCTGTAGGTGAAGTTTGTTTATATGTCCGAGTTGTTTGGTAACGGCTGCTTTTACCAAACGGGCGTGAGCTGGGTGAATCTCGGCCGGGGTTTGGGACAGACTTGAAATAACGGTGGCATAAAGGGCGAAACGGGGTCCGGTTAGTAATGAACGAGACGACTCTAGAATTTGTTCGGGATTGGTGAGGAATATCTGATGGTGTCGATCTCCTGACGGGGGAAATGGCCGATAAAGTTGTTGGACAATCCGTTCACTTTCAATATTAAGTATTAGACCGCCGTTTCCAATTAAGGACGAGTAAAACTGAAAATAATTGGCGTGCATTTGTCTTAGACAATCGGGAGCCGAAAGATCGTGATAATGCAGTTCAAACATATGCTGGTATTCATTGCGCGGGATGTAGGGCAGATAACCATACTTAATGACCCAGTAGGGAGGGATGTTCCAGAGTGAAAATTTGGGCTGCAAAATTAATCTGGTCCACCAGTCCGGATCGATGTGGTTTGCTTTTAAAAGCTGCCTATCGGTGTTATTGGCATTATTAAAAACATCTTTGATTACTCGATTAGTTTGGGAGAATGGTAATTGCGTGAGGATTTCTACGTCGATGTCGTTGCTAAAATTTCCATGGCCTCCCCATCTTTGGCCTTGGCGCCAGCGCTTGGCTGTGGGCGGGGACAGCCTTTCAAATAATCGGCCGCCGTGTAGGATCAGGGAAGTGGAAGGGTCCTGACAACTGAGAGCGGAGAGTAAACTCTTTATTATTTTGGCCGGATAAAGACTGGGGAAGCGGAGTTTATCACAGCCGCCGATTTCTTCAAGTAAGTCGGTTAGGGGATCATCTGGGTCTAAAGGAAAGGAATATAGGTCTGAATAGTATGTGGGCGGAAGGCGGGTTGAGCTGTGTTTTAACTTTCGGAGGTTTGTTTCGGGACTCATATGAAATCAGTGAGTTGGTAGCCAAAATTTTTAACGGTAATTAAGCGGAATTTTCCCTGAATAATGAGTTTTCTAAGGCGGGAGACGGCTTTGTCGAGAGCCCAGTCGGAATATTTTTGCTGCCAGGCCTGGCCCCAAAGAACCTGAGCCACGTCGTCACGGGAGACAGGGGAATTTAATTTACTTTCAAAAAGCTTGAGCAGGTTTATCTCCTGGGCGGTGGGATTTTGATTTAAAGTCAGGTTGCCAAAAGGAATATGGGTGGGGGTGATTTGGTTTAGAAGTTGTAAGGTGGCAGGGGTGGTCAGGAATGAGATCAGGTCCGGGGACTGGGTAACTTCCGATTTAAGCAGGGTTATAACAGGGTTGAGACTGGGGTGGTTGATAAATTGAGGACCGAGGTTGATTAAGGAATGGAAAAAGCCGGCAATGCCGCCGGTGAGGACTTGGGCATGAGATAAGACGGCCGATTTGGGGGAAAGGTTTTTGGACAGACAAAGTCGTTTGAGGCTGTGAGTGGTTTCGGCGGGAGAAAATGCGGGAAAATAAAAAAGTTTTTCTAAAAGAGTGGAGGAGGGGTGGGGATGGGTAATTTGGCGTAAAACTGCAGTATCAATACTCCAGAGGTAATTAACTGAATGGGGGGTGGCTGATTTGGTGAGCAGGCTGAGAAAGCGATCAATATCAGACAGTGAGTTTATGGTTTGCCAGTTGAGAGTGATGATGAAAACCAGATGGGCTGATCGGGAAAGTTCTTTGACTTGCTGGTGGATAAAAACGGAGGTCAAGTAATCGTCCGATGGGGGAAGCGAATCTGGAGACAGGCAAAAGGCCAACTCCTTGAGGAACTGGGAGTAGGAGTAGTCAGTGCGGTCGGTATCGATAAATAATAGCCTGTGGGCGTCAGGATTCAGGCCGAGAAGTTTTTGGGTGTCGGGGCTGTTGCTAATGAAGCGGAGGAGGGAAGTGCGGCCGGTGTAGGGAAGAGCAACAATAGTGGAGTTTTGATTTTGGGTCAGACGGGAAAAAATCGGAGAAAAGCGCGAAATGAGACTGTTTTTGGGAATGGGAAAGGTGTAGTCCACTTTGGGTGGTGCAGGAGGAGCTTACATTATAGGATTACAGAAGAAATAAGTCAATTTGAGTCAGGTGGGGTCAGGTACCGGTCGGATGAGAGTCTGGGTGATGGCGATTGAAGCTGATACAATCCACGAATTATGGCGAAAGAAAATCCCTTAAGCGGGTATGGAATGCATGCAGATTTGGTGAGGCAAAATTTGTTGATGGTGAAATCTGGAGCAGGGGAGGTGAGGTTGTCAGGGATATATCTAGCTGCTGGTCCGGACTGCAATTTTAATTGCAGAGGGTGCTTTTTGCATACTCCGGGAGCACAAAATGGATTACGGCTGACATTGGAGGAAATGCGGGCAGCGGTAGATTTTGCCAGATCCAGAGGCGGAGAAGTGGTGGTGTTTGCCGGAAAAGGGGAGCCAGTGATGGATCCGAGTCTGCCGTTGATTTTGGAACATATAACAGAGATTGGAATGAGAAGTGTGGTGTTTACCAACGGAACACTGATAACCAAAAAGTGGTCAGAATTATTGCTGACTGCGGGATCAGTAATTGCAAAAAGAAACTCGATGAATCCGGTAGTCCAGAACGATTTGGCGGGAGTAGATGGTGCAGATGCAGTGATGTGGCAAGGGGTAAATCATCTTTTGGCTGCCAGAGACAGACTGACTCAGAGGGGGGTGAGAGTCGGAGATGTGGGATTTGATTCTTATATATCCCGCAAGAATGCAAATGATTTGCCCGAGGTGCTGAGATTTTGCAGACGAAACGCAATAATACCTTATTTTGAGGCGTTTATTGAATTGGGGCAAAATCCGGAAATGGTGTCACACATGGCCTTATCGCAAGCTGAATTGACACAACTGTTTTTGACGCTGCAGAAAATTGATATAGACGAATTTGAAATTGAGACTAAATTGGTTTCCGGAATGCGAACCTATGGCCAACCGCCCTGTGACAAGTGGGGCCATATGGTGTCGGTGACTGCAGAAGGTCGGGTGCAGGCGTGTATTTGTGGGTTTGAGGCCACATACGGATCGATCCATGAAAATTCCGGATTGTCTGTAAAGGAGAATCTGGATTTGGTGGTAAATGCAGCAAACCCGGCAGTGGCCGAAAAAATGAGATGTAGTCGATGTTCAAATAGGATCAATCTGGAGAGACTGGTCATCTGAAGTCAGGTGGGAGTCTGATGGAAGTCAAGTAATGTTAGTTCTTGAGGTGGAAAATAAGGAACATGTCTTTATTAAAAGAAAGCCCGGAAGCGGCTAGGTTTTTGTTTGGATTGAAGCTAATGAAAAAAGGAATGGAGGAAAAAATGAAGGATCAGGTTGAACAGATACTTGACGGGATGAATGAGTGGGCGGATCATATGGACGCCAGAAAAGTGGCGATGCGGGTATATTGCACGGAAACCGGGGTCGATCTTGAAACATTGGAGGATGCTTATGTGAGATTAAGTGTGGGTACGGAAGGAAGAACCGCTCAAGTTATCGACCATGACGTAGTTGATCCGTTTTTAAACCATCTGGGCGAGAGTGGGGCGCAATCCGTGACAGAATACGCGCTAAAGCTTGGTTATCAACCTGATGAAGCATTGGAGGCTTATCATGAGTATTATCAGTCGAAGAGGTTAAATAGCGGGGCCAGCGCTGGAAATCGATAGTTTGGTTTATCATTTGTCAGCTGATGTCAGGCGGGGGTCTGATGGAAGTCAAGTAAGAATGGGGTTGGAGGTAGAAAATGTGGAGCATGGCACCGGCACTTGTGGAGGTGGTTCAATCCCAAAAAAATAGAGAGAATGGGTTTCCTAACTTGGCTTTTGTATTGTTGAAACAATGGAATAGGTGCTTACTGAATGACACGAATGGTGTTTCGATTCCCGGGGTGGAAGTAATACATGTTTTGAGTGAAGGCGAAGTGTTGGTGTATGTTGACACGAAGAAAGTGACTGAAGATTCTGTGCTGGTGGGATTTTCACAAGAGTCTCAGGATCGTGAGGTGGTAGTGGCTTCGACTGGGATGTTGGTAGTAACATTGGCGACTAAGGGACAGTGTTTGAAGTTCGTTCCAATTCCGATTGCGGGCCAAACGGGCGAGCCTGGGTATGTAAGGATTACGAAAGTGGAAGTCGGTTACCAACCTGAAGATAATAAGAGGCAGGAGTAAAGATGGCTGCAGCTTTGGTTGAAAGGATGGGTGGAGATGGAAAAAGGGTCTTGTATCTGGTGAGTGGATTTAATGGCGATATAGAGGCAAGTGAAACGGGGGGGGTGTTCTATACCCAAAATCAACCATTTCCGTGGTTTAATGCTAGTGTGGCTCAATGTGTTCGGTCTGTGGCCATAGGCTTTGGCATTGAAGCCGAGGATTTTAAAGTTTATTTAAAGTCAAAAGGTGGTCGTGAATTTGGTTTTGTGGTGAATGGACTAGTGCGCTTGTTGACTCTACAGAAGTTTGATGATTATGTAGAGGTATTAAGATTAGCTGTCCCTGAGAGTGTCAGAATTACTAATGTACCTAATACCCGTTATCGAAACCGCGCTCTTTGGCCGGTAGTTTAAAAGGAGGAGTAATTTGTGGGGATATTAAAGGAGAGGGAAGTTTTGTGGGATTGAATGAGGCGAAAGACAAGTAATTAACTAATAGATAAGATCAGGTTTGGACCTGCGCGAGGCAAGAGAAATTGACACTATATAATCCTATAGTATAATGAGCTATGGCTTTCGAAGAAGGGGAAACGCGTTTATGGCACACGGGCGTTTCTGATGTCTCTCTTAGTGTGGGACGGGATTATGGGTTTAGGGTTTTGGCTCACTTGCCATTTGAAGCACCTCATGAAATTGTCGGGTCTTACGTAGATGCAGGTATTGCGGGATTAAGGCGAAGTGATCTAGTTTTGTCGGCTGCAGTGAGGTGCAAAATGGGAGCTGATGAGACAGCTGTGGCAACAGCTGATTCGTTAGTGGTCTATACTTTTTGTGGTAAGAATGGTTTAGGTGTGGTGGCGGCCTTAAGAGATGGGTTTAGTGTTGCTGATAGGGAAAGGTGGAAACAATTGGTAGGTATGTATCCAAGGTTACCTTCAAGTCCAGATATGGTTCATTCATGGTTGCTTAAGCCTGTGGCTGTAAAATCCAGACAAGTGCTCCACTGGGCTGATAAGACAGCTGAGACATTTGATGCAATGCCGAAAAGTATATCGGCATTTCATGGGATAAACATGAGGGATAATTTACCTCATGCAAATTTTGAGATTGAAGGAGCGTTAAGACAGATTGCTGCGGGGTATCAAGTGCTTACAAATGAGGCATGGGTGGAAACAATAACCGGAGAGGGTGATTTATTAAAAGCTTCAGAAATAGTACCAGAACTGGGGAATGGAGTATTTTCTGTGTCGGTGATGTGGCTTCCGAACGAGTTGGGGAGTCAACCAGAGGCTGATTTTGTTCAAGGAACTTTAGGGGTGTTAGGAGTGGGGATATGTAGAAGTTTGGCCGATGTGTTCAAAAAGGTTCAGATAGACGGGATGGAATTTTTGTTTACAGCTGATGCCAATCGATATGTAGATGGGTTGTGGGCAGATCTTTCAGGTAAATATTCTGAAATTAGAGAGTATGCTGGAGATCGTATATATGGGAAGATAAATCAAATATATGCGGCTAATAACTTAAAAGGAGTGGGATTAAGTCAATTAGCTTTGACTCAAGAGGAGACAGTGAGTGCGGTTACAAAGATGGGTGTACAGTTGAGTGTGATTGGGGCTACCGATGGGGCTTATTGTCGAACGCGAGATATGAGAAGAATGATCAACGATATGGGTCGAATGTTTACGGAAGCGGCAGATGATATAACTTTTAAAAATTGGTCGGGCTTGGGTAGTAAATTAAACGGAGAAGATGATGGTATGATTTATCGACTTTATTTGGAACACTAATGAGAAAGTTGATTGACATTGGTAAAAGTGTTGGGGCATACTGGTAGACACGATGGGGAAAGGAAATTTAGCAGTTTGGATGTGGAGGCTTGTACCAATAGCCGGTTTGATTGGGGTACGTTTGGTTAAGCACATTGCAGCTGATTTTTTGCCTATGAACCTACTAGCTGATGGGTGGCTGTTGGTGGGCTGGATACTGGGATGGCTGTTGGCTGATTCGGATCACTGGTTTTATGCTTTGGTATGTAATCCGCACGAATTGAGCTGTCAGAGAGTGAAAGGCGAGTTAGGAAAGAAGGATTTGAAAAATGCCTGGGCGATTCTTGTGGAAACAGCTCATGAGAGAACCCAATTGCCAATTCGTAATATATTGACCGCATTTGTGATGACGGGGGTAGGAGTGTGGCTGACAATGTCGTATGGCAGTTTGATAGCAGTCGGACTGTGTTTGGGATTTGCGGTGAGGTTGTTTTCTGAAGTATTGGCTGAACCTGACTATCAGAAATGGTATTGGGTGTTTTCGAGAAAGTTTGCAGCAAGTGAGCATAAGGGATTAATGATTGGCTGGGGAATTGTGCTTATTTGGCAGTGGTTGGTTTTGGCTAGGGGGTGAGTGTCAAGATGGCGAAGAGAAGAAGTGCTTCAGTTTCAAAAGAAGATTTTATGAAGTTTTGGGCTCAACATCCGAATTATACGGCAGTGGTTCACACTATGTTGGGATTGGGTTTGGGACTTTTGGCCCAAACATTTATTCGGGACGGATATACCAACGTAGTGGGTTGGGTGTTGGTAATTTTGGCCGTAATAGGTCATTTTTATCCATTCGTAGCTTAATTTCACTCCTAAGTGTCTTGCTGGGATTAAGGGGGGAGATCTGAGCGGGTGGGTTGTATGGCGAATTTTAAAAAAGTTCGGTTTTGCTATGTTTTTGTCGGGTTGAAATAATGTGTTTTTTTGTGTATAAGTAGTAACGATATGGCAGCAGTACATTTGACTAGGAACGACTTTGACGAAAAGACAAAAACCGGAGTGGTGATGGTGGATTTTTGGGCAACGTGGTGTGGGCCGTGCCGAATGGCTGGGCCGGTTATCGATGAACTGTCTACGGAATATTCCGGGAAAGCGTTAGTGGCGAAGTTGGATGTGGATGCTGAGCCGGAGATTGCCGGTAAATATGGAGTAATGAGTATTCCGACTGTGATTTTGTTTAAAGATGGTACTGAAATTGGTAGACAGGTGGGTTTTTCTGGTAAGGCGGGGTACGTGCAACTTTTGTCAAAGGCTGGGATTTAATAAAAGCGGTGGTAAGATCAGGGAATGAAGCTAGTGGCGATCGTGGGGACCAGACCAAATTTTGTGAAGTTGGCGGCTGTTTCTAGGCGGTGCAAGGAGGATGGTGTTGATTTTAAAATTATTCATACAGGACAGCATTTTGACCAGGTGATGTCGGAAGGTTTTTTCAGGGATTTGGAGATTCCCAAACCGGATGTTAATTTGGGGATTAGCGGAGGACGGTTTGAAGATCAAATGGGCCGGCAGATATCTGAAATCAGCAAAGCTTTGGAGCAGATGTCTGATAGGTGGGTACTGGTGATGGGAGACAGTGTGCCGGTTGCGGCTGGAACAATTGCGGCAAAAGCTCGGCAAATGCCGGTGATTCATTTGGAAGCAGGACTTCGTTCTCGAAACCGGTTGATGCCAGAGGAAACAAACAGGATAATTGCTGACGCCTTGGCAGATGTGTGGCTGGTTAGTGAGAGGAGCGGAATGGAGAATCTAAAAAATGACGGAATAAATGAGAGAGTTTGTCTGGTGGGGAACATGATGATCGATACCTTGATGGCCAATTTGGATAAGATTAAAAAAGAATCCGGTTTAGGAGAAAAATATGCATTGTGTACTTTACATCGGGCGGAAAATGTTGACGATTCTAAAAAACTTTCTGGTTTGATGGAAATGGTGAATAAAATTGCAAATAAATATATGCGGGTGGTATTTGCAATACACCCCAGAACAAAATTAAGAATAGAGCAGGGGGAAATAAAAATTGATAAACGTGTGGAAGTTTTAGATCCCTTACCGTATCTGCAGATGCAAAAGGCCCAATCAGAAGCCACATTTATTGTGACAGATAGCGGCGGGGTTCAAGAGGAGTCGACCTGGTGGGGGGTACCATGTCTGACACTGAGGGAAGATACTGAAAGACCGATTACGATTGAGGAGGGGACCAATACTTTGATCGGAGGAAATTATCAATTACTTGAGGAAAAGGTAGATGAGATTTTGGCAGGCAGTTACAAAAAAGGCAAAGTGCCAAAGTTCTGGGATGGTAAGGCCGCAAAAAGAGTAATTGAAAATCTAATGGAGATTGAAAGTAAATATTCATTTGAGAAAAATGGGCTGGTTAGGATATGATGGGCAGACATGAGTGATCAAGTTTACGATGTGATTATTATCGGATCAGGACCTGCCGGGTTAACTGCCGGGATTTATACCAGCAGGGCTAACCTAAAAACTTTACTTCTGGCCGGAGAAAAGTGGGGCGGGCAATTGATGCTGACAACTTTAGTGGAAAATTTCCCGGGATTCGTAGACGGGATTCAGGGGCCAGATTTAATGATGAACATGCGGGCTCAGGCGGAGAAAATGGGAGTGGAGATAAAAGAGGAGGAAGCCGTCGGAGTCGATTTTTCTAAAAAACCACTGAAAGTGGGGCCGTATTTAGCAAGGGCGGTAATAATTGCGACAGGGGCAGAATTTAAGTGGTTGGGAGTTGCTGGAGAAGAGAAGCTGATCGGAAAAGGGGTTTCGGCCTGTGCTACGTGTGACGCTGCATTTTTTAGAAATAAAAAGGTAGTTGTTGTGGGAGGTGGGGATGCGGCGATGGAAGAGGCCTTGTTTTTGACTAAGTTTGCCAGCGAAGTGACGATTGTGCACCGAAGGGATGAATTCAGGGCCAGTAAAATTATGCAGGACCGGGTGAAAAGTAATGAAAAAATAAAAATTAAATTTAATACACAGATCGCTGAGTTGTTTGGAGAACAGAAGCTGGAGAAAGTAAAATTTACGTCAGGAGAGGAAATGGCTATAGATGGTCTGTTTGTAGCGATTGGGCATGCTCCGGCGACTGATTTATTTAAAGAGGTGATTGAACTAGACGAGAAAGGATTTGTTTTGAGAAAACAGCAAGTAAAGAAATACAAGATGATGACCAGTATTGAGGGGGTGTTTACGGCAGGTGACGTGCATGATCACAACTACAAACAGGCGATTACTGCTGCGGGGTATGGGTGTGAAGCGGCGCTTGAAGTGGAGAAGTGGTTGGAAGAGAAATAATAGGCAAAGAGTAATAAAATGATTTAGATGGATATCGAGAGGACCGAAATGGATGTCCTAGACCCTTCTAAAGAAATCGGAAGTAAAGAAATAAAAATAAACATTGCCGGGGTGGGGTTGGGGAGTAACATTCAGTCAGTAATCAGAATTATTTTGAGGATCGTTTCGTATGGAATAAGTATCATGCCAGGGTTGGGGAATGCATATTTATTGTCAGAACTGGCTACGAAGTTACTTGAGGGATATCGATTTGATGTGTGGGTCAGGATTGTGGTGGGACTGGTTGTGGCCATATTGACTCGCAAGATAGCCGAGAAAATGTATCATCAACGCGAAAGAGAGAGTGAATGGAAGATTGAGTGGGGCGGAGATTTAAAGTTTGTGGACGAGTTTAGACATGAAATTGGGGTGCTAGCATTTATTGGTGTGGTAAATTTAACGGTGGTCTTTTCATTGGGTATGATTTACCTCGTTTTTATCAGTAGTTTCAACCCGAGCGGATGATTTTTGGGGATTGCATTGGAGGAAAGTTTTGACTATATTGATCCGCATGGCAGCAAGAAGAAAAGTGGAAGTTGAAACCGAGCCTTCGATGGTTTATCAACAACCCATGAGTGAAAGCAGGGGATTTTTGGAGAAAATGTCACCGGTTTTGATGGTACTGGTGGTGGTGATGGCGTTTGCCTTGGGATCATTGTGGAGCAAGGTCAAGTATCTAGAAGGTTCCCCTGAATCGGGCGGGAGAGTGGTAGCAGGCGATACTTCAGTAGGTCAGCCTCAGGCTGGAGCGGAGGCTGTCCGGCCATCATCAAAGTTTAAGGATTTTGGTGAAGCGTTGGGAACGTATGCGGCCAAAGTAGGATTGGACGCAAATAAACTGTTGGCATGTGTAAACAACGAAGAAAAGGCGGGAGTTGTGGAAGCAAATTACCAGGAAGGGGTTAAGGCCGGAGTGTCCGGGACGCCAGGATTTTTTGTAAACGGAAAGTTTCTTGGGGGAGCGTTTCCGATTGATGCATTTAAGGAGTTGATTGATAAAGAGTTGGCAGGAACGGGTTCGACAGATTACAAAACTTATAAAAACCAGGCTTTGGTGCAGGCGGGGGCCCAGGGAATATTTGATCCGACTCCCCAGACTGTGAGTATGGAGGGAGCAATGATGAGGGGAGCGTCTGCGGCTAAAGTGACTTTGGTGGAGTTTTCCGATTTTCAATGTCCGTACTGTAAGGTTGGTTACACTACGGTTAAACAATTGGAGAAGGATTATGAAGGCAGGATTAAATTCGTGTTTATGAATTTTCCCCTGCGACAAATTCATCCCAATGCTCAGAAAGCAGCTGAGGCTTTTGAGTGTGCAAGAGAGCAGGGGAATGACAAAGCATGGGCATTGCATGATGTGATGTTTGATAGCCAGAGTGAGTGGAGTCCGGCAGCTTCGATATAATAAGGGCACAATGAAATTGGACGCAAAGCAGTTGAGAATAACAAAGCCTTCTGATGAGCAATTGGCTAAAATAATAAGAAAACCACTGTGGATTGTGCTGGATAACGTATTGGATACCTATAATATTGGGGGGATTTTTCGGTTGGCAGAGGCCACTACCGCTTCAGGGGTAATTTTGTGCGGAGGATCAGAGACGCCACCGTCTTCAAGAATCCATAAAGCAGCCGTGGGAACCGAAGAATGGGTGCCGTGGAGATATTTTTCCAGTGCCAAAGAGGCCCTGCTTGAACTTAAGTCACAGCATTCGGAATTGCAAATAATTGCGGTAGAACAGGATAAGGCCGCTGTCGATCTGGATAAGTTGAACGGATTAATAGATCTGGGGAGACCGGTGGCTATTGTGGTTGGTCACGAGACTGAGGGAGTATCCAGAGAGGTTTTGGATATGGCAGATATGATTGTAGAAATTCCAATGTGGGGAGTGAACAAAAGTTTGAATGTGATAGTAAGTACCGCGATTGTGGCGTATCAAGTCCTGCACGGGGGCAAGGGGTCGGTTAATCGCTTTTCTCTATGGTGAGGGCGATACTTACAACAGATTGTTGAGTGTCGGGTAATTTAGAGTTTTCGGGAAGGATGAGATTTGTGGTGGTGATATAAGACTCAGAATGACCTGTATAATCGACGACTTGAGTTGAGATGAACTCAGGAGCTTTAGAGTCTTTAGGTATTAGAAGAGTGATTTGATCGGGAGTAATGGTGAGATTTTGGAGGCGGAGCTGTTTTGGCAGTGTGCCTTTAGTGGGAACGTGTACAGGTACGTTAGCGGGAAAGTATTGATCGGCAGTGAGGAGAATTGTGGAAGGTGTGATTGCGGTGATGGTAAGGTTTAAAGGCTGGGTAATGTTGTCCGGGGAAAGATTTATTTTGTTTACTCCGTTTTGCAAAGTCTTTCCGTCTATAACGAGGTCAAAGTTTTCGGCTGTAATTCCGGAAAAGGCAACATTTCCCCTCCCACTGGCAGTAATTGTAATATTTTTAGGGTCAAAATCTTGGATGATGGTGTTTGGAGGGAGATTTTCGAAAGTGATGGGAATAGAGTAGGTTTGACTGACGATGCCAGCTCTGTATGCTCCAAAAAACCACAATACACTGGCACAAAATAACGCTGCTGCTTTCGAGCCTAAGTTTTTCCTGAATAATCGCAGATGAAAACCTTTTTCTTTGGTGTCAAATTTGTCCTTAACGAAGCGATTAAGTTCTTTTTCCAAGTCAGATGATTCTTCCAGCGTTTTTATTTTGCTGTCCCGGCAAACCGAAATCCGGCCTTTTTCTTCAGAAATTACAATGCATAAAGCGTCGGAATTTTCTGAAAGACCTAATCCAGCACTATGGCGGGTGCCACGCTTGCCAATTTCTTTGAAGTTATTACTGAGCGGGAGATGAGCCGCAAACCGAACAATGTGATTATTGCTTATTACGAGGGCCCCGTCGTGGCCAGGAGAATTGGGATAGAAAATACTGGCAATAATTTCTTCTGAGATTTGACCTTCAAGGGCAATGCCGCCTTCAATCAGACCACTTAGAGAATCTTTGCCTTGAATGACGATAAGAGCACCGGTTTTTGACTGAGCCATCTGAATGCAGGCCAGGATAATTTCGGCAATGGTGGGTGATTTTGGTATCAGGCGCCCGACTTGAAACCTGGAGCCAAAAAGACCGAGCAATTCAAAGTATTTGCGAATTTCCTGTTGGAAAATAATGGCGAAAATGATGAGAGAAACACCAAAAAAGTAGCGAAGGGTAATTAAAGTGAGGTAGAGGTTAAAGACTTTGGCTAGTATATAAATAGAAGCAAGCAGAAGAATTCCGGTGAAGACAACCACAGTGCGGGCCTTTTTAAACAAAAGGAATACAAAGTAGAGCAACATGGTAATGATGAGAATGTCGAGAAAATCTGTAAGGTATATGCCGTTTCTGAGATAAAAAAGATTATATGGGCCAAATAGTTCGGAAAATTGATTGGAGAGGTAATTAGAGGTAAAGACCGGCATGACCTTAGAGTAAGTCCCAATTGAGTTTTTGTCCAGGGCAAAGTATATGACATTTGTCCTTGTTGTCTTTATAATATCGGCATGGGTTTTGAGGGCGGAGACGGAGGTGGTGAAGGTTTTTTAAGATCGGAATATTTTGACAGGGCAATTGATGTGGTGTAAGGAGGGGGGTAATTGGGTTGGGCGTTTACATGGCTTTGGCTTTCATGTAAAATACGGGGACTTTCGGGTTACCTTGCTCGTTAACAAGTGAGTTTGTTTTGTGCGTTTATAAATATATGAGTCAATTAACTTCTTGTACTTCAAGAAGTGGTATGAATAGACATAGTCGTTGACTGTGTCACTTTTTTTGAGAGTTTGATCCTGGCTCAGGATGAACGCTGGCGGTGTGCCTTAAGCATGCAAGTGGAACGGATTTTATTGTTTCGCAAGAAATGATGAAATCAGTCGCGGACGGGTGAGTACAACGTAGGAATCTGCCTAAAAGTGTGGAATAACTCGCCGAAAGGCGGGCTAATACCGCATGTGATCGCAAGATTAAAGGGAATAACTTCTCGCTTTTAGAGGAGCCTACGCCCTATCAGCTTGTTGGTGGGGTAATGGCCTACCAAGGCAATGACGGGTAGCTGGACTGAGAGGTCGGTCAGCCACAATAGCACTGAGATACGGGCTATACATCTACGGATGGCAGCAACTGGGAATATTGCGCAATGGACGAAAGTCTGACGCAGCGACACCGCGTGAAGGATGAAGGTCTTAGGATCGTAAACTTCTTTTGACGAGAAATCCCGCAAGGGATACGGTACTCGTAGAATAAGCACCTGCTAACCACGTGCCAGCAGCCGCGGTAATACGTGGGGTGCAAGCGTTATCCGGATTTATTGGGCGTAAAGAGTTCGTAGGCGTTTTTCTAAGTTTTGTTTGAAAGACTGAGGCTCAACCTCGGGACCGGACGAAATACTAGAAGAATCGAGTCAGTTAGGGGGTACTGGAACTGTTAGTGTAGCAGTGAAATGCGTTGATATTAACAGGAACGCCAAGGGCGAAGGCAGGTACCTGGGACTGTACTGACGCTGAGGAACGAAAGCTAGGGGAGCGAAAGGGATTAGAGACCCCTGTAGTCCTAGCCGTAAACAATGCACGCTTGATCCTTGCCTTTATGGTGGGGGTTGGAGCTAACGCGTGAAGCGTGCCGCCTGGGGAGTACGACCGCAAGGTTAAAACTCAAAGGAATTGACGGGGAGGCGCACAACCAGGGGAGCATGTGGTTCAATTCGATACGAAGCGAAAAACCTTACCCAGATTTGACATACTATCGTGTATTTTTGTGGAAACACGAAGAAATCCGCCCTTAAAAGTGGATGATAGTACAGCTGCTGCATGGCTAGACCCGAGAGGGTTACGGCCAGCTTGACAGTAATGTCATTAATTTTTAAACCAGCTCATATCGGTGAAGTCTTGATTTCGGGTTTTATTCGTGCCAGAATAATACTGTTGAAGAAACAAGATAATACCGAGGGAAGCACAGTTTTTACCTTTAAGACGTCTGATGACTACTACATTTTAGGTTTGTGGTTGGCAGACGGATATTGGAGGACAAGCTCAATTGGATTGACTTCGGTAACGGATGATTTGATCGAACGATTTAAAGAGTTTCTGATTAACAATTTTCCAGAAAGAACTATAAAACATGGAAAATACTGCGTGTATATAAACATGCGGGCGTTAGTTAGAATATTTATGAAATTTAAGTCGGGAGATCTTGTCATTCCCAAGAAATTTATTCCAGCATATTTTGCCGGGAGAATTGATGGAGACGGTCACGTTGACCGGAAACATCGATCCGGAATAAGAATTGCGTATGGGGATGAATTTGATGCCAGGAGAGACGAGAGTCTTTTGTTGGCATACCAAGAAAATTCAGTGAGTGTATATAGATACAAAACAGCAAGAACTTGGGTTATTTACCTGCGGAAAAACTTTTTGCAGGCTATTTTACCAAAGTTAAGTTTGTATTCTTGGAAACTATTGCCCCGTAGAGACTGATTCAAAGGTATGTTGCAGTACCAATGATGAGACCCGCCAGTTTGGCGAGGTAACACGCTGGGGTCCCGCAATGCGGGATCATGGTATAGTCCACACCTTTAGTAATAAAGGATTTATTGGTCGTCAGCTCGTGCCGTGGGGTGTCTGCTTAAGTGCAGAAACGAGCGCAACCCTTATCCTGTGTTCAATAGTCACGGGAAACTGCCTTAGCTCAGCTAAGGAGGAAGGAGGGGATGACGTCAAGTCAGCATGGCGCTTATATCTGGGGCCACACACATCCTACAATGGGAAGAAACAATGGGTTGCCAAGCCGTAAGGCGGAGCTAATCCCATCAAAACTTCCCTCAGTTCAGATCGAGGGCTGAAATTCGTCCTCGTGAAGCCGGACTTGGTAGTAATCGCGGATCAGCAGGCCGCGGTGAATACGTTCTCGCCTCTTGTACACACCGCCCATCAAGCCAGCAAAGTCGGCAGTACCTGACATCTCGAGTTTCTCGGGACAAGGGTAAGGTCGGCGATGAGGGCTAAGTTGTAACAAGGTATCCCTAGCCGAAGCTGGGGATGGATCACCTCCTTTCTAGGAGATTATGATCACGGTACCAAACGGAAGTAATTCCGGTTTGGAAGTGAACACCCTGAGATTTGACTGTTTTCTCATTAATAAAAACAGTACGCCGGATATTAGATACGCAAAAAGTCATAGCGAATCTAGTTATCTTTTTCATACCACTTTTTGGAATATAAGAACCTTAAACCCGCTTTTTACAAGGCGGGTTTTTTGGTGTTTTATGACACAAGGACTGAGATGAAGATTGGAGTAATTACCGAGGGGCTCATCGTCAAGTTTAAAACTATGGGTTTACTTAATTGCTTATAGAAAATTGATTTTGTAGTATAAAATAGGCGAATGGTTGTGGACAATATGACCGAGAAACTGCGAGCCTTGGAAGTGAAGCTGGCTTTGTATATGCCAAAATATTTGGACGCTAAGCGAAATTTTCGAGGAGTGAGACATGAAAACTCATTATCGGAACTTAGGTACACTCAGTTTATGGTTTACAAGGGAATGGTGGAGGGAATTCAAAAAGAAATTGCCGAGTTGAAGAAAAGTGCGATATAATTCGGAGACCTGGGTAGCTAGTTTAGCGGTAGAATGCCTTCCTGATAAGAAGGAGATGCTTGGTCCGACTCCAAGGCTACCCACAAGAAGTAGATTTAAGGTGGTCAATGCTTGTAGAGTTGGATATAATCGCAAGGTTTGTCTATACTTGAACTATGCGTAAGTTTTTAACCAGACGAAATATTGTTATCGCCATTGTTTTGGTGGCAGTTGTTGGGTGGTGGTGGAAGGGAAATCAGGAAAAGGCCAAAAACGGGAAGGAAATAAAAGAGGCAAGTGTGGTTAGGGGAGATGTGGTGGAGGTTTTAACAATTTCAGGAGAGATAAAGGCCGATAAATCGGCAAGTTTAACCTTTCCTTCTTCGGGAAAGGTGTCATTTGTGGGAGTGAAAGAGGGAGATGAAGTAAAAAGGGGTCAAGTGCTGGCATATCTGGACTTAGGGGATTTACAAGCTGGAGAGACCAAAGCTTACTACACATATCTGGCGTATGATGCGGCTGCAAAAAAAGTGGAAGATGATATGAAGGGTAAGGGAGCCAGTGAAAACTTCTTGGAAAAGAGTACCAGAGTAACGGCACAGACAAACAGGGACATTGCCTATGATGCTTGGCTGACGGCAAAAAGAGCAGTGCAAAATGCAAGATTAGTGGCTCCATTTTCCGGAATGGTGACAAACATTACAGTCAGTGTGGGGGGAGACATTGCGGGAGTGACAGATGGAGTGACGGTTGTTGATCC
>MEXR01000041.1 GCA_001773775.1 Candidatus Amesbacteria bacterium RIFOXYB1_FULL_44_23
CAGAGACACTAACGAAGGCTTGATAAGTTTTTTACTCTCGCCCTCGCCCTATCTCTGTTTTATTTAATGCTCAAAATATGGCCCTAGATGTATCAACAAAACAAAAAGTAATTAAGCAATTCGCAGTTGTCAAAGGTGATACCGGATCTCCTGAGGTTCAGGTAGCTTTGTTAACGGAAAAATCAAATAAATTAGCCGAACATCTGAAAATCCACAAGAAAGATAACCACTCCAGAAGGGGATTAATCAGCATGATCAGTAAAAGAAGAAGACTTCTTTTCTATTTACAAAAGAAAGACATCAAACGTTATAAGGAGATTACCAAAAAATTGGGTCTTTCTAAATAACTTTGGACCAGTTAAAATAACAACTAATATCACTTTCTCCTTGGACTCCTGGGACAAAGAAATAAAGAACTAAATGAAAATTACAACTAAATCTCTAGATATTTCTGGTCGAACTCTTTCTTTGGAAGTCGGTCGTTTGGCCGAACAGTCAACCTCTTCTGTTCTGGCTCGCTATGGTGACACCACAGTCTTGGCTGTTGTTACGGTAGGCAATGAGGATCACAAAAAGGACTATTTTCCTTTGTCAGTTGATTATCAGGAAAGACTTTACGCAGGCGGCAGAATTAAAGGCTCCCGATGGGTTAAAAGAGAAGGTCGAGCTACCGATGCAGAGACACTTTCCGGCCGCCTTATAGATCGCTCAATCCGTCCACTTTTCCCCAAAAGTTTTCGTCGCGAAGTTCAAGTAGTGGTAATGGTTCTTTCTGTTGATGCTGACAATGACCCTGATATTCTTGGTTCCATTGCTGTTTCCGCAGCTCTGTCAATTTCTCCCATTCCTTGGAATGGGCCGATTTCCTCAGTCCGACTAGGTGAAAAAGATGGTCAAATAGAAGTAAATCCTTTAAACGGCAATCGCACCGACGCCACGTTAGATTTAGTCGTCTCCAGCTCCGAGCATTTAATTACTATGATCGAAGCCGGAGCCAGACAGCTTCCCGAAGATTTAATTTTATCTGGACTTAAGTCTGGATTATCTCAAAACAAAGAAATTATTGCATTAATTAATGACTTAGTTAAAACTGCCGGTCAACCAAAATGGGAAGTCAAAGACAGTGAAATTCCAGAAACTTTGGTTAAGAAAATCAAATCTGCTGCTAAATCAGAAATTGCTGATTTAATTCCCAGTGCCGCCTTGCATGAAGGAAATATCATGGGTGACTTGATTGCAAAATTAAGTGATGGTTTAGAGGAAGCCGACAAGTCATTTGTCCCCAAAATTTTGGAAGAACTAATGCACGAAACTATTCGTGACAACATTCTCAAAAACAGCCTGCGGCCAGACAGTCGCAAATTAGATGAAATTCGACCTCTTG
Organism: Candidatus Amesbacteria bacterium RIFOXYB1_FULL_44_23; assembly: GCA_001773775.1. Classification (GTDB taxonomy): domain Bacteria; phylum Patescibacteriota; class Microgenomatia; order CAZETR01; family Amesbacteraceae; genus MEXR01. The sequence goes on from MEXR01000041.1 coordinate 1,385, forward strand.
ATGTTAGTGTTGGTGTTTTGCCGAGAGTCCACGGTTCTGCAATTTTTGCCCGCGGTCAAACGCAAGCCTTATCAGTCACAACTTTAGGAGCCCCTTCTCTTTCTCAATCCCTTGAGTCAGCTGAAGGTGAAGCGACAAAAAGATATATCCACCACTACAATTTTCCGCCATTTAGTACAGGTGAAACCGGTAGACTAGGTTCGCCTGGACGTCGTGAAATTGGCCACGGAGCGCTAGCAGAACGCGCCTTATTACCAGTCATCCCAGACGAAGAGAATTTCCCGTACGCCATTAGGGTTGTATCGGAGATTATGAGTAGCAATGGAAGCACCAGCATGGCCAGTACTTGTGGTTCAACTATGTCTCTTATGGATGCTGGAGTTCCTCTTCTTGCTCCAGTTGCCGGTATTTCAACCGGATTAATCACTTCTGAATCATATCCAAAAAAATCTGATGACTATGTTCTTTTAACCGATATCATTGGCATGGAAGACCATCATGGAGATATGGATTTCAAAGTTGCTGGAACAAAAGATGGTATCACCGCAATTCAGCTTGATGTTAAAGTCCCGGGTATTACTTTAGACATTTGTGAAGCTACTTTTGCTCGAGCAAAGACTGCTCGCATGCAAATTCTGGATGTTATGAAAAAAACCCTCGCTCTTCCTCGACCGTCAATTTCTCAATATGCCCCGCAGATTAGCACCACTTCAATTCCGGTCGATAAGATAGGCGAATTAATCGGACCCGGCGGCAAAAATATCAAGCAATTAATGGCTGACACCAACACTACAATTGACGTGCGCGACGACGGTTCGGTTTTTGTTTCAGGAACTGATGCCGATGGCGTCTCTCGAGCAATTACCTGGATCACTGGTTTAGGTAAAGAAGCAGTTCCTGGTGAAATTTACGAAGGAACAGTTGCCAGGATTCAGCCGTTTGGAGCATTTGTAAACATTCTACCTGGAAAAGACGGTTTGGTTCATGTTTCTCAAATGGCAGCAGATTTTGTCGAAGATCCCAGAACAATTGTTACTGAGGGTCAGAAAGTTAAGGTTTGGGTGACAGAAATCGATGCCCAAGGTAGGATCAACTTAAGTATGTTATTCGACGAGAATGGACAGCCGGGAGTTAAAGTCAGGTCAGAGTCTGATTCTCCTCGTCCGTTCCACAGAGATCCGTTTCAGTCTCCTCGTCGCATGGGTCGTGGTGACCGTCCCCCTCCTCGTCGTCGCTTCTAAATCATCTCCGTGACGCAACTTTATTCATACAAGTTCTTGGCAGTGATGCTATCATAAATATATGGACGAAAAACTAACTTCTGATATTCAAAAAATCAAAGATCAACTGGACTCGGCCGCATTGCCATCCAGCCTCAAAGAGAAAGCTCAGGAGATGATTGATCGCCTGGTAAGGGGATCAAAGTACGGAAACTACAGCGCCGATTTCGAGGTGGTTCAGCGTTACGTCGATTGGATAACTCACTTGCCTTGGGATAAATCAACCAAAGACATCATGGACTTAGGACACGTTCGTCAGATCCTCGATCAACATCACTACGGGCTAGATGCTCTAAAAGAAAGATTTTTAGAATACCTCTCTGTCATGGTTTTGAATCAAAATAAAGCAGACTCTCTTTTTAGAGCTCCAATCCTGCTGCTAGTGGGATTAGTAGGTACCGGCAAAACCACCATTTCTCAAAGTATAGCTGAAGCCTTAGGTCGTAAATTTGACCGCATCCCATTTGGCGGTATGAGTTCAGCTTTAGACTTACGTGGCCAATCAAGGGTTCATGGTGAGGCTGAACCTGGACTAATTATCAAAAGCTTGCGTCGATCCGGAGTAAAAAACCCGGTAATTTTGTTAGATGAGATCGATCGTGTTTCAGACAACGCACGGGGTGAAATTATGGGCGTTTTAGTGGAGCTGTTAGATCCTGCTCAAAACAGCACTTTTGTTGATCATTATTTAGATTATCCGGTTGATCTGTCTCAGGTTATGTTTATAGCCACAGCCAATAACACAACTCACATCAGCACGGCTGTCATGGATCGTTTGGAACCTATCCTTATGCCTTCTTACTCAGACGAAGAAAAGATTCACATTGCTCGGGACTATATTTTGCCTACTCAAATAAAAAAAGCGGGATTATCACCAAATACACTCAAAATTGACGATGCCGTTTGGGCAAAAATAACCAGACCTTTGGGTTTTGATGCTGGCATTCGTACTCTGGAGCGAACCATAGAGGGTATGGTTCGAAAAATTGCCAAAATGATAGTAGAAGGCAAAGGCAAAGAATTTATAGTTACAGAGCAAAATGTCAAACAGTTTCTCCCTACTTTTTAATGAAAACATCACTCACCCCAGGCATTCACTATAATTTGGAAAACCGTGCAAAATGACAACTTCGGAAAAACAATTTGAGTTGGACAAAATCGCTCAGGAAATAAAAGACTTTAAGGGACTTGATATTGCAAAAAATTGCACCAATTCAGTACCTGGAGAAGGTAATCCTGACGCTCAAATAATGTTTATAGGCGAGGCTCCAGGATTTAATGAAGACCTGCAAGGTAGACCATTCGTTGGCCAGGCGGGTAAGTTACTGGAAAAAACGCTTAAAGAAGTATTAAATCTCAATCGTTCGGATGTGTACATAACTAATATTGTTAAATTCAGACCACCAGACAATCGCGATCCCTTCCCCAATGAAATAGAAGCTTGCAAAAAATGGCTTGACGCACAAATTTCAATCATTCAACCTAAAATAATCGCCACATTAGGCCGTTATAGTATGGGAAAATTTATCCCTGATGTAACTATCTCCAGAACTCACGGCCAATCGAGATTCGTTACTTTTAATAATCAAAAGTTTATTGTTTTTCCGATGTATCACCCCGCCGCAGCCCTAAGAGCTGGAGCTGTAATGGAACAGTTTATTCTAGACTTTAATAAATTAAAGTCACTAATTTCTGTTTCGTCCAATTCAACTCCTCAAACAACCCCTCAAAAGCCAGAGTTAACCCAACCAACCTTATTTTGATAGAGTAAAATAAATTCATGAACAACGTTCCGCTCAAAATAATTTCCCTAGGTGGCTTCGGAAAAGTCACTTCGAACATGTTCGTATACGAGCTTGAAAATGACATTCTACTCGTTGATTGTGGTATGGGATTTCCCACCGAAGACATGTTGGGGATAGATATTCTTATTCCCGACATTTCCTACCTTCGTGACAAAATGCATAAAATCAGAGGTTTAGTAATTACTCATGGACACGAAGATCATACTGGTGGGCTGGCATACATTCTCCCGGAACTAAAAAATATTCCGGTTTATGCTAACCAACTTCCGGCCAATCTCATAATGGAAAAATTAGCCGAATATCAAAACATGCCCAAACAAATAAACATCCTTACCCCTGGGGAGATTTTGAAACTTGGCCAGTTTTCAGTTGAATCGGTTCGAGTCACTCACTCCATACCCGACACCACCCACCTGATTATTCACACTCCACAAGGCACTATTTATCACGGCAGTGATTTCAAATTTGATTTCACCCCCTTAGACAATATTCAATCTGACTTACGGCGTATTGCCCGGGCAGGTTCTGAGGGAATCGTCTTGCTTCTCTCTGACTCATTGGGTAGCGAGCGTCAGGGATATACGCCTTCCGAAAGAACCCTTGCCGACACCTTTGAAAAAGAAATTGCAGGTTGTGAGGGTAAATTTATCGTCACCTCAATGAGCAGCAATATTAGCCGCTGGTATCAAGCCGCGCAGGTGGCTATTCGCCACGGTCGCCGCGTAGCTGTTTCTGGTCGCAGTATTGAAAGGAACTTGGCCATTGCTTCTCGTCTGGGTTATTTCAATCTCCCCAAAACCGCCTTTATAGATCTAAGATCCATTCGCAAACTACCACCTAAAAACGTCTGCATTTTAGTAGCTGGGTCACAGGGGCAAACAGGATCTGCCATGGAAAGGATTGCCACCGGCGATCATAGGGATATCACGATTACCCCTGGAGACAAAGTTATTTTTTCATCAGACTATATTCCCGGAAATGAAACAGCTGTCCACACGTTAATCGATGCACTGTCCAAGCTTGGTGCAACTGTAATTTATTCTGAAATTACGGACCACCTTCATGTTTCCGGCCACGGAAGTCAACAGGATCTATTACTTTTAATGTCCCTGACCAAACCTCAATATTTACTGCCCATCGGGGGTACATATCGACACATGGTTCAATACTCAAAATTAGCTCAGGAAATGGGTTATTCATCCGACAAAATTCTCCTTCCGGGGAATAACCAATCTATCACCGTTTCTAACGGAAAGGCTGCATTAGGTCCGATAGTGACGGTTAGAAATGTTATGGTGGACGGTTTAGGCGTTGGTGATGTTGGAAACGTTGTCCTACGAGATCGTCAACATTTAGCTGAGGAAGGTGTAGTGGTAGCTGTTTTAGAAGTAGATCAAAACAACCTAGGCAATTTGACCAACTTAGAAATTATTAGCAGGGGATTTGTTTTTGAAAAATACACGAGCAGCTTACTTACTCAAGCTTCAGACCGGATTAAGCAGGCCGTTGCCCAAAAATCAGGCAAGATTGAATCTGACCGCCACCTGCGTCAAATAGTCATCGACCATTTAGGAGCGTTTCTTTTTGAGCAAACTCACCGCCGCCCCATGATATTACCCGTTGTTGTAGAAGTATAGGTTTCGTTTCTGCTATATAATGGAGTTATGGCTCGAAAACATTCATTTGTAGGTCGTAAAAACTTCAAGTTTAAGTTAAAGAAAAACACAATCTATTCTATTTCCGCGCTCTTACTTTTTTCATTCGCGGGATTA
>MEXR01000042.1 GCA_001773775.1 Candidatus Amesbacteria bacterium RIFOXYB1_FULL_44_23
GGCGTCACAGTAGTACATGCCCATAAACCGGGTGATGCCGCCTTCGGCTACGGCTTCGTAGACGATATCGGCAGTACCCAGTCCGGACTGAGGCCTGGCGTCAACCGAGTTTTCAATCATGACAGCTAGTGGCCTTCTGGCCATCCAAACCTCTTTTTCCAATTCAGTGAACATGGCCCCGTTTAGAGGACAAACGGCGGTTTTGGGCAATGAGGGATCAACTTTAGGTGTGGGAGTGGGTTTGCCGGAAGTGTTTCCGGGCTCCGGAGTAACAATTTTAGTACCGGGGGAACGAGAGGCGGTTGAGGAAAAAACTGTATATGAGGCTCCGGTAGTGACTAAAAAGAGAATCAATGAAACCAGAACCAGGGTATTTTTTTTCATAAGAATAGATCGGTCTAGTATGCCACCTGGAGGGGGGTTTAGTAAAGAGGCCGATTAGATAGGATTGCATTTTGGCAAACGTAGCTATACGATATCGCCATGGCCAAAAGAAGAACACGGGCCCAAAAAATCACAGCTTTGCAAAGAAGAAGTAATTTAAATTCGACAATTACGAGTAACGTTTCGGAAAAATATGAATATAAAACAACTGCCAAAGCTACGGAAAATAAAGTGAATTATTATGTTTCTGAAATTCCCTTGTCCCTTAAATTAATTTCCTCGGACTTGACAAAGAGCCTGGTCGTGGCTATTCTGGCCTTGATTTTGCAATTTATGTTAGCAACCTATTTAAATCGAGGCGGATGGCAACAGGTTTTTCCCCTGTTACAAAAAATAACATCTGTTTATTAGTGAGAGGAGGTGATTAAAAATGTCTATGTATTGCGTAAAATGTAGAGCGAAGAGAGATGATCCAAACGCTCAAGAAGTCACCATGAAAAATGGTAAAAAGGCTTTAAAAGGAAAGTGTCCAACCTGTGGTACAGGAATGTACAAGATTGGAGGAAAAAAGTAATTTTCCTTTTTCCAGAGGCCCCGCCGCAAGATTTGTGTTTACGTAAACTTGGCGGGGTTTTTGGTGGTCAGACCAGTTTTTTGAAAATTTCAAAAGTGGCCCGAATGTCAGAATCCGGTTTGTGTTGATCCAGGTGAATTCCCAGATGACGAGCCACAGAGGGCAGATTAAGGTAATTAAGCTCAGGTAGGTGGCGAAGCTTACTAAAAGCCAGCGTATAGACCTCCAGGAGCCGGTGGGTGTAAAAATACGGCAGATCCAGCTGCTTTACTGCTGCATTTAGAAAATCCCATTCGGTTTGGACAGACCAGCCGGCCAGAATGCTGTCCGGAGCCAGAAGACTTAACTCGGTCAGAGCCTGTTTTAAAGGGATGGCATCCTGCCAATCCTTGGGGGAATAATTTAGAATTTTTAAAGATTTGGGGTCAGCGGATTCGATATGTTGGGGAATTATTTTGGTGTAGTAGGAATTGGCAACGGTTAAGCCGGGCTGGTGAACAATCAAAGCGGCAATTTCAATTATTTCATGGATGTCTTCGTCAAGGCCGGTAGTTTCTAAGTCGATAAAGAGAATGGGTCGATCTTTGTAACTGATCTTACGTTTGTCCAAAAGGTTTGGCATGTTAACGAAGGTAGGGAAGAATGGCAGTCAGTCCGGTGATGATAAAGTAAAAAGCGATCAGGTAGTTGAGAATTTTAGGAAACATCAAAACCAACACCCCAAAGATGAGGGAAACCAGGCCCTGGAAGGCGCCTCTGTTGGCAAAAATGTCGGGTGAAAGTGTCATACGGCAATTATATTTGCCTGGAGGTGAATAAGCCAGATTCTGTTTTAAAGCGACAATCTGTCTGATGCTCTCATGCTTTAGGTTGACTCGGAAAGACGACCGACTTTAGCAACCAATTCGGAGATTGCAGCGGGGAGGATTGCCCGTTTCACCCGAGCATAACCTCGGTTCGTCACTGTTGCTCTAAACTAGCGCTTACGCGTTCCGGCTTTCCGCCGGACACCCTGTCTTTGGCTGTCTGGACTTTCCTCTCCCCCATTGCCCTTACGGACCATAAAGGAGTAGTCGCCCACCTCCAGGCAAGTACTATTTTACTCTACTTGGGGAAGTTTCCGGGGTTTCAGTTGTAAAATACGAGGGGAAAAACTGGTTGCCGACAATCTGGACCATCAATACCGCGGGGATAGCCAGGATAGCCCCAACGGTTCCGGCCAAGCGAAAGCCGATCATTAAAGCAAGAATGCTGATAAGAGGGCTAACGCCGGTGGCTTTTTTCATAACCTGAGGCACCAGGACGTTATTTTCAAAAAATTGAACCAGGAAATACAGGGCAGCGGTAGAAACGGCCAGTAACGGATGAATGGTTAAGGCGATAAGAATTCCGGGGATGGCAGAAACGGTCGGCCCGATACTGGGGATTACTTCCAGAAGTCCGGCTAATATTGCCAAGGGCAAGGCGGTATCTATACCAAGAATCTTCAAGCCGACATAGGTCAGTGAGCCTACAGCCAGCATCAGGGTTAATTCACCCCTGATCCATCCGCCCAATTTAGTCTCGATACGGCCAAAAAGTTCCATAATCATGGGAGTGTTCTTTTTGCCAACTAGGGCCAGGGTGTGTTTGTCCAAACTTTCTCTTTCCAGAAGCAGATAAAAAGAAATAACCATGGTGGTAATGACGTTTAAAACGTTGCCGAACAAGTCGACGGCGATTTTGAGAATGTTTTGGGGAATAGACCCGACACTACTCAAAATCTGGGTGGTGATTTCCTGTTCGTGAGCGCTTAAATAATCAATATTTCCCAAAGTGGGAGGCAGCAAATAAACCAAGCGCCGGGTCTGATCGATAAGGGGAGGAATCAAACTGGCAACCAAACCGCCGAGCAGGATCCACATAACTACGTAAACTATAATTATGGAAAGGCCCCGGGGAAGTTTGAATCTTTCCAGCAGATCTACAGCCGGCTTAAGGGCGGACATGATAATCAGAGCGATAAAAAACAGCAAAAGTATGTCCCAGACCTGGGTAACCAACCAGAGAGAAAAAGCGAAAACGGCAATGAAAATTATGGTGTTGTGAGAGATCTCAATTTTTGAGGGCATCTTACTAATTATTATACCAGTTAGTAACCGCACTAAAACACAAATCCGACCAAGAGTCAGTGCTGATATCACACCAGAACAAATTCGGTTGTTTTTTAAACCAGGTTAGCTGGCGCTTGAGATACTGGTGTTCGGACCTGCTCCAGGAACTTTCCCAATCCGGATTACAAAAGGCTCTGTATCCGCAGGCAGACAGAGACGAAAGATCGGGCGGAAAAGTAGCCAACAGGTTTTGAGCTTCAAAAAAAGCCCCAGCGGCAATACGCTGGGAAATTTTTTGGTCTATTCGGGATTTGAGAAACTGGATAGGGGCCGTTAAACATATGGAAAAAACATCAGTGGGGGCTTTCGGTTGGGAAGCACTAACGCCGCCGGATAATTTAAATTGGGAAATCTCAATAGCCCGAATTAAGCGACGGGGATTTTTTCTGTCAGAAGAATTTAATTGTTGGGCTCTGGCAAAATCCAGTAGACTTAAATAATCCAATAAATCGTCTGCGGATTTGTCTTTCAGACTTAAACGAAGATCCGGGTTTTGAGGGATATCAATATCCGGCATTGAAACGGTCAGTGATTTGAGGTAAAGACCGGTGCCGCCGACTATTATAGGAAGTTTGCCTCTAGAACGAATATCGGAAATAAGAATCTTGGCACACTCGTTCCAAAATGAAACGTTGAAATCCTGGTCGGGGTTAACCAGGTCATAACCCCAAACTTTAATTTTTTCAATTTCATAATATTTGAGAAATCGACCCTGCCAGCTGAGATTTGAGACCTGAGAAGTGACTGCCGGCGGCAAATCTTTTCCGGTCACGATATCCATGCCGGCATAGACCTGCCTGGAGTCGGCGGAAATTATTTCACCATTAAACTTTTGGGCCATTTTCAGGCCTAGGGAGGTCTTTCCGGTGGCGGTAGGACCGCAGACGACGAGAAGCTTAGACATGTTCATTATTATATATTATAATTTGACTATAGGACATGAAACAAAATGAAGCCGAAGCACGGTTAATCAAAGCTGAACAAACCAGAAACAATCTGGCCAGTATAGTATGCCTGGGATGGATTGCAGCCATCAGGCAGTCACAGCAAATTTTCGACGATCCACAAGTTTCTTTGGAAACCAGGTCCAAAGCCGGACTGATTATGTTGGTAGCCGGAGAAGACTGGGCATTTAGGGCCGGTTATCAGAGAAGAAAGATTCTAAACAGGCAACTTATTGAACCTTTATATAGATGGTTTGATGAGTCAACCCAAGGGCCGGAGGATGTCCTACAGGAAGTTGAAATGGAAAGAATGAAAAAAAGAATCAGAGACGGTGAGCCGGGGATAAAAGAAGAGCTTGAGGTATGGACAGACTCCAGCCAAAAAGCGGTGCTTTGGGCCAGGTTGGCCTTAAGAGAAAACAACGTGTCAATGATGCAAAGGGCGGTAACTCTCCAACAGCAATACGATAACCCCGACAGATTGGCCGTACTAAAACGGTGGCAAAGTGAAATGGCAAATCCAGGGAAAATAAAAGTAAAGGAATTGGTTACAAAAATTGTTTACGGGGTAGTGGCAGAAATAATCCCCTGGGGACTACTGGGAATAAAGGACTTGTCAAAGTAACTAGCTGCTGGCTGATTGGTAGAAGCGAAGACTGTAGCGCCAAAAGAAAAAAGAGAGCGATAGGACAGCGGTTGAAATTAACAATGACAAGACAACCAGCGGCCAGGACAGCAGGCCCATCAGGGCTTTGGCCGGAAAAGTAAACATGATACCGACCGGGATTATAAATGTCAGTAAAAATCTGAGAGAGTCAGTAAAAAAATCAACCGGAATACGAACTAGGCTAGTCAGATCGCGGTAAATCATAACCAAATGATCTACGGAAAGAGTAATTATTCCGATACCCAAGACAAAGATGTGAAAGGCAGTGGCCAGAGCCAGAGAGTTGATAAATAACAGAAAAAATATCAGTGTCTGGTCAAGTGAGGGGTGAATAAACGTGCCGGAAATATAAACAAGCAGGGAAATGATAATCAGAAGCATACCCAAATCCATTAAATCCGGTCCACCTAAAAGAACCCGTAACAGAGGCGGAAAGGGTTTGGTTAAAACCAGGTCAAATCCGCCGGAAACCACTAAAGGACGAAACCGATAGACCTCGCGATACAAAAGCTGAGAGGTGGTATCAATCAGATTAAAAATTAAATAAAACATCAACATCTGAATCCCGGTAAAGCCGGCGGCCGGACTGACCTGAGAGAAAAGAGTGAAAATAAATATGCCAAAAAGCGCGTATCGAACTATTTTGCTAAACAAAAAAATAAAAAATACCGGCAAGTTGGATAACGTTTGCTGGAAAGAATTGACTGAGTAGCGAAGAATGACTCTAAGGTTTTTCATATTAACCACCGTAGGCTCCGTAATTTTTTAACCCCTTTTTCCAAACGAATTTTAAAATTAAAGAATAAAAAATTAATTGCAAAACAGACAGGATAAAAATAAAAAATGAATGGCTCAGAGATAATTTGCCAACCAAAACAGCAATCGGATAGTAGATTAAATACGGAAACGGAGTAAGTAAAAGTAAATTGTTGACCGGAGCAGAAAGTACATCTAATGGAAAAATTCCGCCGGCTAATGTTTCCATAAACACCAAAATGACAAACATCAGCCCCCAGGTGTTTTCCGGAGCCCAAAAAGAAACCGAAATGGCCAACTTGGTAACGACGAAATAAATTAAGGATGCCATAAGACAAAGAAGCAGGCCGACTAGTAGCTGAGGGATCGAAGAAGTGAAGGCAATGGCCGGGCGCAACAGAACCCAGAGAAGGGTGATCTCAACGCCGGCAAATAAAAGGTTGAGAAGCTTACTGGCCCAGTCCCGGGTCAGCCAATATTTTAAATAACCAATGGGCTTGACCAAAAAATTGTTTAGGTTTCCGCCGCCGATTTCCCCACCGATGTTGTCGTTTGACGGAGCAGACATAACAAATGAGGTAATAATTAAAACCAAGAAGACATAGGCAAACATTTGCTGGCCGGTATAGCCAAAGGCTATTTTGTTGGATGAAAAAACACTGTGCCAGAGAAAAAAAGTCATTAAGACCCGTAAGACATTACGGACCCGCCAGAGAATAAAATTCACCCGGTAGGTAAATTCATTCTGAAACGAGAG
>MEXR01000043.1 GCA_001773775.1 Candidatus Amesbacteria bacterium RIFOXYB1_FULL_44_23
CTCTGGCAGTACTTATCAAGCCTAAAATTGCAAAAATGGTGTTGGCGGCTGAACTAAGAGGACTTTTTGAGCGTTCTTTGTAGGCGGCTTTAATGTTTAGGGTGGTGGCAGCCAAAGGAAGCATCCAGAGCAAATCAGGGTGGTTTCTAACCATTTTTTGAATCTCGGTTTTCACGACTTATAGTATATCATTAAGCCCATTTTAATGAAAGTGTGGTATTAATAGTCTATGAAGAAAGTAGTCGTTGTGATTTTAGTTTTTCTGGCGCTTTTAGGAGTCGGAGGTTTTGTAACTTACGACAAGTTATTCGGAGCCGTGGACCCGAAATCGCCCCAGGAGAGCACATTTGTTGTGCCGATGAAGGAAGAGGAAGCCAAGACTATTTCTAGATTGAAAACAGATGGATTTATAAAAGACACTTGGGCATTTAATTTTGTTTTGGGGTATAAAAAACTACGAGGGCAGATTAAGCCGGGCGGATATAATTTAGCCAAGAACTTAAATGCCTGGCAGCTGGCTCAAAAAGTTACAGCAGCGCCTGATATGAAATGGATTGTAATTAAAGAAGGGATAAGAAAAGAACAAATTGCGGAATTGATGGCCACAAAATTCGGGTGGAGTCAAAAAGACGTAGATGACTGGAACGATTTGTATACCAGACAGAAGCTTGAGTATCTGGAAGGAGTGTATTTTCCGGATACGTACTTAATTCCGGTTTCTGAAAAAAACTGGGAACTGGCGCAGAGACTGATTAATCGGTTTAACGAAAAATTTGCTCCGTTTGTAGAGAAATTTTACGAAAAAAACATTCAGTGGACTACGGGCCTCAAAATTGCTTCACTAATCGAAAGAGAAACAGGTGACGTAAAAGATATGCCTCTAATCTCCGGAATTATCTGGAAACGCCTGGAAATTGATATGCGACTGCAGATTGATGCTACCTTGCAATATGCCAAAGGCAAAGTCGGAGATAAATGGTGGAGTCTGGTCAAACCTGAAGACAAATACATCGATTCCCCTTACAACACATATCAAAACAAGGGCCTGCCGCCAACTCCGATTTGCAACCCCGGACTGGATGCAATTGAGGCGGCCTTAAACCCGACCGAAACGGAGTGCTTGTTTTACCTGCACGATCCTTCCGGAACCATGCACTGTGCGGAAACTTACGAAGAACACATAGAGAATGTTAAGAAGTATCTGTAGAAACTCGGCCGACCAGATTCCAGTGAACTAAAGTGTTAATGGCTCTTTTTAGCTGGGCCTGCGATTTGTCAGGAGTCTCAAAATCCAAGCTGATAACTATTCTGGGATCAATTCTTCCGGCTCTGAGAATTCTGGATAGCGAAGCGGGGAATCTTTGAAATCCAAGGCTAAGTTTTTCCAGGATATCTTTGTCGGTGTGGCTGCCGTTTGATATTGCAGTTTCTGCTGACGAATTACAAACGATAATGCCGTGAATTAATGAGGCGAATATTCTGCAATAACCCTTAAAGGCCTGGATGTCTCTTTTGTAACTAGGCAGGTTTCCATACTGAGCATTCAGTGCTTCCGCGAATACGAATTGGTCAATCAGGCCGCGTTCATAAAGAGTGATTAAGCGGTCAACCTGAGAGTTGGTAATTAGTTTGGCAATTCCGACAGCTGCAAAACCCAGGTTGTAAATCATGGCGTCGAAGTCGTCTCTTTTCAGATTGTCCGGTTTTCTGGCTTGGGACTCGTCGGGTTGAACGTGTACGGCGATGGGGTAGGCTTGAGCCGACTCTATTTGATTTAAAACGGTGGACTTTCCCCATCTGGGCATACCGGTAACCAAAATGCCCATATTTTCAATCCGGTCTAATTCAAAACTTTCATCCGGCCTAAGTTTGTGTTTGTGCCTTCGATAAACAAGTCGGGTGTGTTTACATATCTCTTCTGCAGTAAGTAATTCAAGACTAGATTCACCAAAATTTTTTTCCACCTCTGCCATTTGAGGTGAATATATGATGAATTTGAACAAAGTCAAATGTTACCCGCTTTACAATTGGACAATTTTTTCCCAGGGAAATTCCGGGCGACCAAAATGCCCGTAGCGGGCAGTGGGTTCGTAAATCGGCTGGCGGAGGTTTAAGCCTTCGACAATTCCTTTGACCGAAAGATCCAAAAGTTTGCGGAAAGCAAAATCTTCCAGTGCTGGTTGAGATACTTTTTGTGAGCCAAAGGTTTCGATCGAAGTTGTGATGGGTTTGGGCTGGCCGATGACGTAGGCCAGTTGGACTTCGCAGCGGCCGGCAAGTTTGTGAGCCACAACGTTTTTGGCTATGTATCTGGCTGCGTAAGCCGCACTCCGGTCAACTTTACTGGGATCTTTGCCGGACATGGCTCCTCCGCCCATTCGGGACATGCCGCCATACGTGTCGACAATCAACTTGCGGCCGGTTAAGCCGGTATCGCTAGCCGGGCCGCCTATTTCCCATCTGCCGGTGCCGTTAATTATGAGTTCACTTTTTTTGATTGAGTATCCGTATTGGGAGAGGACCGGGGAGACCAGATATTTGTAAAGATCGTGGTAAAGCTGAACGTTAGAGATTTTGGGATCGTTGGGGACTGCTACTACGACCTGGTTAACCTTAAACGGCCGGCCGTTTTTATATTCGACTTTAACTTCGCTTTTGCCGTCGGGGCGAAGATAGTTAAGTTTTTTTGACTGCCTTAACTGGTCCATTTTTTCCACCAACCGGTGAGAAAGAGTTATCGGAAGCGGCATTAATTCTTCAGTTTCGTTTACGGCATAGCCAAACATCATGCCCTGATCCCCTGCCCCGTCTAAATCGACTCCCAGGGCAATATCGGGAGACTGATGATGGATGGCCACTTTAACCTTTGAAGTATGGGAAAAATGATAGGCTTTTTTGGTGTAGCCTAATTTTTTAATGACTGACCTGGCGATTTGCTCATATGGAATTTTGTGTTTACAAGTAACTTCTCCGGCAATTACTAATTGTTCGTAGGTGGCCAGACATTCCACTCCGACTCTGGCTTTGGAGTCTTTGGTCAAAACCGCATCCAGAATAGCATCAGAAATCTGATCGCAAATTTTATCGGGATGGCCGGAAGCAACTGATTCAGAAGTGAAGTATTTGTAATTCATATGGCTTCCTTACTTTGTTTAAGTAAGGCGTATTTAATCTAGAATTAGCACCTTTACCTTTTTTAGGTTGCTGGATGGATTATCGGGCTAGTTCCCTCCCCATCCTCTAAATACTGGTAGAAGTATATCACAAACTAGCGAATTTCCCTGATACTGAAGAGTTTATACTGAGCTTCGTCAATTAAGTCGTTTCGAACGAAAACTGAAGTGCCGGGATCAAGAAGTACTTTTTCCGGACCGTAACCACATTTGGCCACGGTATCCATTCCGGAGTCGGTTTGAGACCAGGAACCGGAGTCGGTGTACTGGGCCAATTTTTCCCAGGTGCCGCCGTTTTTACCATCAGTCATGTCCCGATAAAGTTCGAGTTTGACTGACTTTTGGTCCGGGTTAGTTCTGACCACAAACTTCATGCCAACCCAGACATTTTTAGGCAGAGTGCCATTTGGGGTATTCCAGGAAGTCTTATTGTTTTCGCTGGGCATGTTGACGCTGTAAGCGCCTTCGTGAACGACTTCTTTTTGAAATACGGCCCGGCCGTCATATAAAATTCTGCCGTAATACGATCTGCCCAGGCAGGGGTCGGAGTCGGCTACGTCCTGATGTTCACTTCTGGTGCCGATGACAAAACCCTGGGACGAGGCTACACCAAATTCGGAAACCCGTTTGCCGTAGAGAGTGACTTCCACATTTTCCCATTTCAATTTCCGCTTCGGGTCATAAACATACATTCTGGGGGAGCTTCCGGAAATAGTGGCCAGGCCATTGCCGTCAAGTTTGACTACCCCATTACCACGGGCAACAAATTCGTTATCGAAAGGATCCACGTCGCCTGAGTTTAAGGTTTGTTTCTGGCCATTGTTCCAGTCTGAATACCAGACTCTTCCCCCCGGAAGATCCGGATACAGCTTTTCGAGACCGAATTTATCCAATTCTTTTGGTTTGACCTCTTTTTTTGTGGGCGCTAAGGTTACGGTTGGTGACGAAACTTGAGGAAGGTCATTAACAACCGGAGCCGGCTTTTGAGATATCAAAACAATTCCGGCGATAATTAAAATTAATCCGATAATGATTGCACTTTCTTTCATAGACTTATTGCAGTGTAGCACACGACTTAGCTGGCTAATACCCTGAACACTTTGGCAAAGGCGTTGGTAATTAAGTAGATTAAATAGTTACTTTTATTTAAGCTGACTTCCATTTGCCGCGGATAAGGTCGGGCGTCAAATTTTTGATATTGGGTGATTTTTACAGAATAAGTTTCTTGGGTGGAAACGGACCGGAACATTTTGAACTTATCAACCTTAACACCTTTGATTTTTGATTCGACGGAAATTGTGTGGGCGCCTTTTTTAAGTTGGGCCGTGACGGTATATCCGCAGTAATATTGGTTTTTGTACAGCGTACATTTTTCGGCCGAAGCGGTTTTACCCACCGGTCTTTTGATTCCATCCACAAAAATATCGACAGTGTTTTCCTGGGCATAAACAGGGAGGCTTGCGGCGTTAACAGTACCAAAAACCTCAATGGTGTAGGTATCATCCCGGGAAACAATGAATTTGTTGGAGATGCGATCTCCGGCATCCCATAAATCAACGATTCCGTAGGAGCTGGGTGTGGGGTCGTAAGAAGACAGGGGTCTAATGCTTTGGCCCGGGTCGTTATCAATTCTGTAGCCTTCTTCAAACTGCCACCAGGAGTTATAGCCGATGGAGTTTTCAATTTGTTTTGGTGTTAATAACTCCGGCTTGAAGTAGTGCATGTGCCAAACAAATTCCGTTCCGAATCCGGCGGTTGTCGGGCGGGGCTCCCGCCAGGAGTTATCTTTGGCAATATCCCTGCCGGCTTGGTAATACTTTTTGGTTAGGTTGACGATGTTTTGATTTTGTTCTCCCCCGGGATAGGCAAACATGGTTACCCGGTAGCCCTGACTCTCCAGCATTTTTCGGGATTCTTCGAGTTGGTAAACCAGTTCTTTTTGGTTGTAGCGATAGGTCATCAGGTTTCCGGCATTGACGGTGTGAGAACCGATTTCGTTACCGTTTCGGTACAATTCGTCCAATTCACTAAGATTCAGGTAGACAGGATTATCGTTGAGGACTCTTTGAGAAATGATGTAAAAAGTAGCAACTGCTCCGTATTTTCTGAAGACGCGGTAGCCGTTGGTGAAATGATCCTTTCTGCCGTCATCAAAATTAATGACACAGGCTCTTTGAGGAACTTTTTCGGCTTTTAAAACATAGTTTTCCATGATGTCACCGAAAGTAAACCAGCGGCAGCCGGAAGTATTGGTCAGATAGTCGATTTGTTTTTCAAAATCCGAAACGTGCATCTCCAAACTGGGACTGACGATCTTTTGATCGTCATCAATTACATGGTGGTAGCCTAGGATGGGGACGAAGTCTTCCTGTTCGTAAATTCTGAAAGTTTTGATTGCGGGATTTCCGGGAATATTTAAATTCAGTTTTTGGTCAATGGAATAGTAAGTATCAACTCCGGATATTTCGGCTACGTAAGACGGCCTTTTGGCATATTCCGGATTTGGGTCCGGCTGTTTGGGACTAATAACCAGGCTTTGGTCGGCAGCAACTTTTACCTCAAATTTTTCGCTTCCCGGACCAGTTAGCTGCCAATCAGTTTTGCTTTGAGCTAGCTCCATCTGATACTCGGCAACCGGTTTTGTGGCGGCCTTGGATTCGGTAAAAAAGTTAACTTCAGCGCTGCTTAGACTTAGTTTGTAAACGCCTTTTTTGGTGACAACGGTAATTAAATTATCATTTGAGACGCCGGCGGAAACCAGTCCGCTTTTACTGCCTATTTCCAGCAGAGTTACAAAGGAAGCATTCTGGCTACTGGTTTTGGTTGTTACTGTGGGACAGGCGACGGTTATTTCATACTCAAAAGAACAAAGTCCGTCTTTAACACTAATCTCTCCACCCTGAATTAACTGATGAATGGTTAGCTTCTGATTGTCGCCTCCCCAGTCGGCAACCAATTTTCCGTCTTTGATTTCAGTTTTAGCCTGGGGAAATAAATGAAATTGCTGCTCGTAATCATGATCTTTGGCTGAAATCAGCCGGTCAACTACAACTACAAAATCATGACCCAATAAGGCAACGGATCTTTGGTGCACGGTTTGAGGGTAAAGAGTGTGCTGGGCTGAATGGATGGTGTAGCCATCTTTTTGCACGAATTTTCCGGGGACCGGAGAGCCGGTTCGTTGGTTTTGTCCGTCAACGATTACGGTATTGTGTCCGGAAGTCCCGTGAAAGTAATTACGCAACTGGTTCTGGGCTTCGTAGGTGTACAGGCCGGTATCGGTGATCATGGTTTGGCCGTTACTGAAGTGGTTGATATTCAAAGCATCCAGGTCGCTATGGTTGGTTCGGTAGGGACCGACGTCGAATATGACCTGGGTTTGATCGGCAAACTTGTTTTCAAACTTGGTTTTTTTGTCCCAGCCGGAGCGCATGATGGTTTGGCCGGTGGTGGGATAGTATTTGCTTAAATCTTTAGGCTTCTGGCCCTGCCGGCCTTGCGTTAAAACATACAAAAACTCAGGATTTTCTTTGGAAATTTCCTTAAAAGTGCCGGTATTTCCGATTTGCCGATCAAGGGAGGCCCCTACAATGGGCACTTTTAAATTAGGCTGGAGAATATAAGTGGCATAGGAGACCATTTTTTTAATTTTTTCTCGAGATGCAAGATCCAGGCCGACTTTATTTTGGGCTATGTACTCATAAATTTTCCAATATTTTTCCAGTGCGTAAAAGTGATAATAGGGCGAATTTTCAACCAGTGCCCCGTCCTCATCGACTATCGTATCAAGGCTGTTTTTTATTCTCTGTTGAGCTACCTGCTTCCATTTTTCGGACCCGAGAAGATCCGGGAAATTAACACCCAGAAGCAAGAGGGCAGCAGCCTGGCTGATGCCGTGGTTGTGTAGGGGTTCGTAGTGGGCCTCGTTTAACATAAATTCCCCGTGAACCTGTAGTGATTTGAGAATTTTCTCGCTTAAGTCCAAAGGCAAAGCCCCTTCCTGTCTTAGCTTCCACCAGGTATTTAGTAGAGTCATGGATCTGAAGGCTACGGCATGATAGTCGTCCCAGGCGTGGGGTTTGCCTGCTCCTTCATCAAGAAAACTGCCGACAGTTTCGACTAATAATTTTTGATATTTATCCTGACCGGTTTGTTTAAATGCGTAAAGTAAGTGTCTGGTTTCCCGCAAGCTATAGTACATGAAACGCCAGTACCTTTCGTTAAACGGATCTTCTTCCCAGGTGGGAGGAAATGACATTTCAATCGGTTCGTAGCGGTCAAACGGCTGCAGACCGGCAATCATCATGTCGGCTGATTTGATATCTCCCTGGTCGAGAAAGTCGTAGACGATTTCTTTACCGGTGGAAACGGTTGGGTAACTATCAAATATGTGCAACCAGGCTGAGGGACTAGCCTCTGGCCGACACAGGTTGCCGTTGGAAGTTTTAATAAAGACCAGGTCAGGGGCACAGCTGAAGGTTTGCTGAGCCTTGGTGATCTTAGTTGTCGTGTGCAGAACTTCGACCAGCTTTTGATATGTGCCTTTGAGCCAAAAACGATGATACTTTCCGGCTACGGCGACGAAAATTATGATAGCCAGTAGCAGAAACGGAACTTCTTTGGGCTTTAACCTCTTGACCATGTCATTTTCTTGATAGTTAAAGCGGAATAGAAAATCAGCCAGGAAATAATCAAAGTGGAGAATAAACTCATCAGCGGCCGGTAGATCCAGTAATGACTGTCTTTATCTTCGAGCTTATAGGCAAAGCCGAACATCAGGCCTACAAAGGTAATCCCGGCCAGGTATAAAAATGCCGAAGAAACGTCCCCTCTTATGGGAAGGTAAATTAAGTGGCGAAAGGAAATATAAGGACCCATGAGAACAAACAAAACATGCAGGTAGTAGACGGTGGCTGTGGGAAGGGGTTTTTGCCAGTAGAAAAGACCGGTGAAAAAGATGTTTCTGATGAAACTTTTTTTCCAGCGAACCTGTTGCTTGATTAACCGCCTGAAAGTGTCGGGAACTATGGTCCAGGATTTGGCTGATTTGCAGTAAACAACCCGCCAGTCTTTGTTGGGATAATCGTGTTTTTTAACAAAAGGAGAATTCCGGTAGCGGTTTTTTAACTGGGAACCCATGGCCTTACTGCCTAAGACAAACCCGGTCATGGTGCGGTCGGTGGCAAATTTAAATTCCTGGCCTAGGAAACTATCGTTTTCCCAGGCCGGAATGAAGTTAAAAATGGCTTCTTTGCGAAAGACTGCCAAAGGACCTGAGACGCAGGTTACGGCTCCAAAAACGCTCTCAAAGGCTTTACGAATGGAAAATTGGCCCTCCATCCAAGAGTCCTGAACTTTGGTTAATAGATTCTGGTCCCGGTTTGAGGCCCGGCCATGGCCGCTGACGGCTCCCACATCAGGAAAATACTCGAAGACCTTAGTGATTTTTTCAATCACGTCGGGAGCCCAAGTGGAATCACTGTCGGTATGGGCAAAGATCTGGCCTTTGGCTATTGCCATAGCTTTGGCCAGAGCTCTTTTTTTACCAACGTTTATTTTTAAGTTGATCAGTTTAATTTTTTTGGATTTTTCATATTTTTTGAGAACGGTCAGGGTTTTGTCAGTACTGGCGTCGTTGACGACGATAACTTCAATATCGGGGTAAGTTTGGTTGAGCATTGACTCAACGCATTCAGAAATGTGATCCTGTTCGTTTTTAACGGCTACCATGCAGCTGACTAAGTATTTTTTGTCGAGCTTGTGCTTTTTTTCTTTGTGCAAGGCCAGACGGTATGGGTCTTTGTAGATTAAAAATGAGACCACAAAGGTCATCCACATAACGGCCGAAACAACAATTCCGTAGGAGGCTAAAAACAGAGTTCCGCTGTCGTCTCTTAAGATCAGCTTACCCAAAAGAACCATCAGAATGGCCATCAGGATGAAAAGCTCAACTAAACGGTGCCGGAGTGATTTGGGGATTAAAAAGGGATTGGCTTCAGCTTTGGTGCCTATTTTGATGATTTTGAAACCCGGTTTGGGATCTTTTGTGGCAACGGGAAGATCAAGGTAGCCCAATCCAATGGCTGAGGCTGACTGTTTGAGTTTGGAGAAGAAATTCATAGAGGCTGACCATGGCAGTTCTGGATTCTGTGAATTATAGTCCTATAGTGAGACTTAAGCAAATACAAACTAACCCGAAACTGACTTTAGTAGTAAATGGAATATGTGCGGTGATAAGGTCGGGGGTTGGGCTGCTTTTGGCTGAGTAGCCAGATGGCATTGTCAATTTGGGCCGCAGTGCGGTTTGGAAGCTGCTTTTTAATCAATTCAATAGCCCAGACGGTGGCGGCCCTGATTTCAGTTTCTTGCCGGCTTCCCTTTTTAATCAACACCTGGTTATCAATCGTTTCGGCCAGGTCCAAAGCATATTCGATTATCCCGAACTCTCTGAGAATTTGCGGCAGTTTGTAATCGGCAAAAGCGGTGAGTTTTTCCAGATTACGGATTTTTTGAGGAGCTGGCTTTAAGTACGATATATCATGGGCACAAAGTTGGGCCCGTTTTAAAAAGTAAATCGTTTTGCCCTGATAACGGGCGATATCCCTAAAGGAGCTAAAGTTCTTGTAGATTAATTTTACTAGCGTGGCTGCGTCGTAGTCGGCTTGTTTTATAACATTTATGAACTGGCCGTCGAATTTCTTAAGTAAGACTTCACCCGCCTGCTTTAAGTTTTCCAGTCTTTTTTCAATCAGCGGAATCTGTACCTGGTTACTACTTCTGAACAGATGGTTGATTTGCCTTGGGGTAAGCTTAGCCAGGTACTTAGCGTCTAACACCGGAATTTTTTCGGACAGGGCGCGTTTAAAAGAACTGGCCATGGCGTAATTGCCGCCATTTATGATGTTGCCTTGAGGAAATTCTATCTGCCATTTGGGCTGATCTTTTTTGGCCCAGAAACAAAAATTCACTGCATCCTGAATAAAGAGCAACTGTGCGTCTTGTTCGAAAATACCTGAGGCCCCAAAGCCGGTTTCGGCTGAGTCTAAACCCAAATCAAACTGCCGACTTATTTCAGGCAAGATTGAGCTGATTTTATCTTTGTTTATAAAAACACTTTGGGAGTGTTTGACTACGTAATCCGTGGTAGACAGAACATGTAGGGGGTCACTTCTCATAAGATTTGGTTTTCTTAAGCTTAATATTTTCCAGGCATGCAAACAACTTGCGATATTCGTCAGGGTGAGGAACAAAGGTTTCGGTTTTGCGATCAATCATTTGTTTGAGCTTCTTAAGACCGACAAATTTAATTTCCGAAACCTCTTTCTTCTGGAGCCGAAGATCCGAAAGTTTGACGTCTTTTTTAACTAAAAATACATCCTGGATCTCGTTTTCAATTAAGGAGCCAGAGTTTAAGACCAAAGATCGGGTGTTTGTAAAAAGATAGATTAAGTCCTGAGGGTTTAGAGTCAAACCGAGTTCTTCCTGGGTTTCTCTTAAGGCTGAAGTCAGGCTATCTTCTCCCGCTACCACATGGCCGGCGGACGAGATATCCCAATGGTTGGGAAATGCGGCCTTGCCCGGAGCTCTTTTTTGAATCAGGATCTGGTTTTGGGAATTCATCAGCCAAACGTGCACGGAGCGATGCCAGTCCCCTTGTTTATGGACGTCGGATTTAAGTTTTTTAACTCCGGTTTTACTGCCGTTTGCGTTTAAGACTTCAAGGTATTCCATGAGCTGATTGTACAATGACCCTCTAGTTGAGAGCGTACTTGTTCAACTCTCTTTTCATCTGCGATTCGTTGGTAATGTCCTTGCAGTATGCTAAAAACCTCAGAAAAGTGCCGGTGTGGTCCTTTCTAAGTTTTCCTAGAACGATATCCGCAATTTCCTGGGAACTAATTCTCTTTTTTTTAAGAAATAAAATTTGTCTCTCGACGTCTCGGGTGAATTTTTCGGCTGTTTTTTCCCGATTTGGAAGTCGGGCTCCGATGGTGGCTCCATAAATTCCCGAATATAACTTGATGTGGCTAAACATTTCGGTTTTGCCTGACTTTTTAATCACTACTAATTGGGATAAATCAATAATTTCATGGGTGGTAAATATTTCGCCGCAGTTTAGACACTTGCGCCTTCTCCATATCTGAACGTTACCCCGGGATGGCCGGGAATTGGTGACTTCGGTTAAGGCTTTATGACAATAAGGACATTCCATATCAACTGGTAGTTATATAAAAACAGTATTTACGCCGTAGGTAATGGAATGTCAAGGCTAAAGATTTAATTTTTATATCTACATCTGGATCTATCAATATATTGTCACCTGTCTTATTTTAGATTTATGAGTAAGGAAGACGGTCGAACTCTGACATTGGTCAATGCCGGAAGACCTGGATATTTAGGAAAAAACAAAGACCATCAAATAGCCCTGTGGAATGAGGAATTTGGTTTAGGTAACTGGAGACTGGTGTGGATTCTCAGATCCGGACAAATTCTTAATTTTAGGCAAATATTTGAGCAGTACGTGTGGTCATATGCCAAGTATTTTGCTGGCCACCCTAAAGAAGCTGAATTTTTGATAACTAATTTTTCTTTTGCGTACGATAAAGAGCTGATTTCCAGAGCCGAGGCTTTTGATCCGTACGCTTTATATAACAAACCGGGAAGACCTAATCAATTTCATCATGTAGCCTTAAATATGGCGCTGGAAAAGGTATTAAGACTGCCTTTTGCAGGTCTGAAACCAATTCAAGTGCGGGAAGGAAAACCCGGCAGTGATCAAAATCTCTGGCCTGAAGGTTGGCGGTGGAGTCCGGGGCGAATTCCGGCGGCCACTGCCGAATTGATCCCTGAAGATAATTTGCCGTCCTGGTGGCAAAAAGGAAGTATTGAGCACTTATATCAATCTGCAAAAGCATCGCTAATTGCAAAATGACCAAAGACTATATAAAACTAGCCCAGTTTTTGTACGAAATCGGCACTTTGCGAAAAATTGCCAGAAGTCACAGGCAGACATTATTAACCGATGATCTGTCTGACAATATTGCAGCGCATTCGTTTCGAGTGGCGATGATCGGCTGGTTTTTGGCAAAAATCAAAAAGGCTGATCCGTATAAAGTGGTGATGATGTGCCTGCTTCATGACACCAGCGAAACCAGAACCGGTGACCAGAATTGGGTACATAAGAAATTCGTTAAAGCGTTTGAAAACGAAGCCATTGCCAGTCAGTTCTCTCAATTGATTGGAGAAGAAGAGCTGCTCAAACATGCCGATGAATATAGTAAAAGACTGACTATTGAGGCCAAACTGGCAAAGGATGCCGATTTACTTGATCAGGTACTTCTTTTAAAGGAATATGCCTGGAGCGGCAATCAGGAAGCTCAATTGTGGTTAAAAGATAATCAACAGATTAAGTACATGTCGAGCGAACAGGCTAAACTGATGGCAAGACAGATAATTTCTCAACGACCGGGCGATTGGTGGAAGGGTATTTGGTCGGTTGATAGAAGAAAGTAAGCAGAGTTTGGGCAAGCGAGGTAGAATTTACTGATACCGATGGATGATAAACAATATTTAGACCTGGCTTTAACCGAAGCCGAAAAATCATTAAACCTGGGAAATTACCCGGTCGGAGCGGTACTGGTGATTGATGATCAAGTTGTAGGTGTGGGCGGAAATTTTGGGGAAACAAGCCAGAACTATATTAATCACGCTGAATCACACTTGTTAATTAACCACGGCCCAATTCTTTTGCGAGCAGCCAAAGATGGTCAAAATATTACTCTGTATTCAACTCTCGAGCCCTGTTTGATGTGCCTGGGTGAGGCCATAATGAATAAAATCGACAGAATCGTTTACATTCAAAAAGATCCCCGGGCCGGAGCCTGTGGAATTAATAAGGATAGTTTGGGGGTCAGATATCAGGAATCCTGGCCGGAAATTGTGCACAATCCGTATTCTTCCAGATCAAAAGAGCTGATAACCCAATTTTTAAAAAAACAGATTGAAAACGGCGACAGAGTCGATTGGAGCACTAACTTTTTAAAACTGCTAGAGACTTGTTAAATCCACACATTTTTTTGAATATGAACATGAATCAAAAAGTCAAAGCCGGTTACAATATAGCAGCCAAGAATTATTCTTTTGAGTTTAGAGACCAATTTAAAAACGAAAAGTATTTGGAAAAGCTGGTAAATGTATTACCTCAAGGTTCAACCGTTTTAGATATCGGATGCGGAGCCGGAAAGCCGATTGACAGCTATTTGGTATTAAAGGGCATGAAAGTTTCCGGAATTGATATTTCTGAAGCCCAAATCGAACTGGCAAAGCAGAGCGTTCCAGAAGCCCACTATGAAGTTCGCGACATGTCCGAGCTGAAAGACTCTGAGTTTCAAGTTGACGCCATGGTGTCATTTTATGCAATTTTTCATACTCCAAGAGAAAAACACCTGGAACTTATAAAAAAGTTTAAATCTTTTCTAAAGCCAAACGGTTATCTGCTGATTACGATGGGGGCTAGCGAGTGGGAAGGCAAAGAAGATAACTTTTGCGGATCAGAGATGTATTGGAGTCATTACGGAGCCGAGAAGAACATTGAAATTACCAAAAATGCCGGATTTGAAATTGAATTTTCGGAGGTTGATACTTCAGGCGGAGAAAAACACCTGATAATTCTGGCTAAGGCAAAATAGACTTTTATTTCTTACAGCACCATATTCTTATGGGTCGAACGAAGGTGGCCGAGGATTTTTGAACTCTTGTTTGTAAAAAGTGTAGCAGGTGGTGTGGCTTTTGGTGTAGATTGATCCGGGAAAATTTACGCACTGTGCAAATGTTTTTGGAAGCAGTAAATAAATTAAAAAGCTTCCGATGGCAAAACAAAAAACAACCAGCGGCAGGATAAAATGTTTTTTTAAGCTCATGATACGACTATATCACTTTTACTACTGTGCGATGTTATAATTTTCCCACATCATGGACGAGATTGAACGGGAAAGAGTATTTTTGTTAAAACAACTGCCGGCCGATATTTTGAACTATAAAAGTGTTTCCATTCAAATTGGTGACTTCACCCTCTCAAATGCAGTTGATCTACTCAAAATCCGTAGGAAAGGCGAGAAATACGAGCTAATCAAAAAAGAAGACATTAAAGACGGAACACGTCATGAGCATGTGATCCCCTTGAACAAAGAAGAGTTTGAACTATTATTTCCGGTTACCGTTCGAAAACATTCCAAGTTAAGAGTTTTTTATCCATTGGGTAGCCTGATGTGCGAGATTGATATTTATCTGGATGACATGGCTGGCTATGCCAGAGCAGAGGTAGAGTTTGACAGCGATAAAACAATGAATGACTTTGTAGCACCAGATTGGTTTGGGGATGAAATTACTTTATTAAATCACACAATTCATGAAGGTTTGGGGACAATCACATTTCAGACAATGGTAGATAGGTTTAAAGAGAAAAACATCTCACTTAATGCTGTTTTTCTTCCAACGGTCTAATTTTGTAATAATTTATATTCGAAACTCAACTTATTAACCCCATTAACAGGAATTGGATGCCCAAATGATTCAGATAGACACCTCCTACCAATTTCTATGACTCGCCTTCAATTTCCGTATAGCCGAATTCTAATTGCTCTTCATACATTTCTTCTGACCAAAGAACGTATGAAGGCTTTTCTCCTTCATTTTGCCAGCGGGATATAAACCATTTATCTCCCTCTTGTCCCAGCGGAACGTTATAAACTACTACTTTTGTCACTTCATCTGGAGATATGTATCTAGTTTTAATAGGCGCATTATCCGGTTTTGCTCCGAGTTTTCTTTCAATCCATGCTTCAACTTCTGCAATTTCTCTTGGATTTAATGTCTCATCATTTAAGTCAAGTATTGGACCCACAAAACCTTCTCTCGGGTCTAAACTTTCTTTAGAAGGATAATCTGAGGCATAATTTCCTGCAATTATATCGTCAGCAGCGCGAATTGTATGAGAAATTTCTTCTCGAATTTCTTGAGGAGGTAGTTGTCCTTCCATTTTTCAATTATGTCACTTCTTTTAAGTGATATATAGCTTCAGAGATTTGAACCCTGTCTTGGGCTACAATAGTCTGACATATTTACTTGAGGTTAGAAAAATTGGGGTGGTGTACGGGAATCGAACCCGCTAACTTCGCCTCCACAGGGCGACGCCTGGACCGGTCGGCTTACACCACCATATTGAGAACCTTTTGGTTAAATGAACTGTCGTGATGAGAAAGATAGTGACAATTGAAACAGAGCCAAATCAGATTTCGAATATGATTATTGCTTCTGTCGTGGTCTATATGGTGAGCTGATAGAATTCGTGGGTCAGAGTTTTTACAAATGGCACATACAGGTTCGACTCCACCTCTCAAAAGAATCTTTCTGTATGCCTGTTCCCCGTTTTTCCAATTTGCACTTTTTTCTCCGATGAAAGTCTTATTCCTCCACAAGGTCTGGCAGGATTTGGAACAAAAATAAAAACCACTTTTTGAGCGAGTGAGCATTCTAGGAGAGCGGTATATCTGTTGATGACAAGTGTGGCACGTAACAGATTGTCCTCTGAGCTGAGATTTGGAGCGACAGTTGGTGGAGCAATATTTCCCCCAACCACGTTTTTGATGACTGGCTTTTACTTCAAAACACTTCGCGCAAATTGAACATTTTACGCGTATCACGACTTAATTTTAAAGTGCATGCGACCAGTGGTCAACTAACCGGTTGTGCAGAAACGGGTGCATTTCCGGAATTGACCTGCCTGGGTAAGTTTATCAGACTTGAGGTCAAAGTAGTAATGCAGGCTTGATTAATAATTAATTCTTGACTGAAGATGGTTATTTTTTTATCATGACTGTTGTGTACAAGATTCTGAAGAAAGACGGAAGCATCCAGGATTTCGATTGGAGTAAGGTAATTTCCGGAGCCATAAACTCAGGCGCTACCCAGGAGGAAGCCGATAAACTGGCTACAGCGGTGGAGTCATGGTTGTCCGTTGCGGCTGACTGCGACGGAATGATCAAATCTTACGACTTGCATGTAAAGGTAATAGAAGAGCTGAAGCAGATTAATGCAAAAGTGGCCGAAAGTTTTGAAGCATTTAAGAAGCCGGAACCTCAGTGAATCTCCGACCGTTTTTCCTTGAGAAAATCGCTCCAGTTTTCAATGATTTTAGTCAGCAGATTGAAGGGGGTTTCGACCAGGAAACTAAAGAAGATAGCAATGATGTTGTATTCTTTCCACTTGTTGGCCAGGAATGATCCGACCTTGGCTACCGGGACAGAGAACATATCCATGACAAATTCAGGCAGTGAGGTCTTTTCGTCGACAATCAGCTCTTTGGATTTGTTTCTGATGTTAACGGCGGCAAATACGGTTAAGGCGATAGTCAAAGTGTCAAAGACAACTGAAGTAAGGGGCAGTCCAGCTGCGTAGAAAACATATCCGACGCCGTAGAAAGCCACTCCTGTTAAAAGCAGGTAGAAGGAAACGATAAAGAACATCAGAATGGGATTTCGGCGCCTGTTTAGACGGATTTCATAGAGGTTAACTTTCTCACCCTGATAGACGAAGCTGTACAGAGTCGATAGGACACTGTCGATATTTTTGGCAGGCGGCGGCCGGATAACCGAAACCAGAATAAACATCACCAGAGTGGGGACCAGAAAATCGATAAAAGTGGTAAAGGCGTTAAAGCCTTCATAAAAGATTTTAGCCAGGGGAATTTCGACCATGAAAAAAGTAAACCAATTTGAAGCAAAGACAGACAGGGTCGAGAAAGCCGCCAGCCTCATTAACCGGGTGTTTAAGGTCTTGTGCCGTTTTTGATAGAAAGCGGTAATTTCTTCACTGAACTTACTTTTGTATCTGATGATGTCTTTTATTTTTTCCGGTTCGTTTTTGTATTTTTGCAGGAAATCATCCAAAAGCACGAAAACGGTGTCTACTCTTTCACAAATGGAGTACAGCTGACGGGAAATGGGGTGGGTGATAAATTTGTCGGTCTGGCTCCAGACACGAATAATCTCCTCTTTTAAAGGTTCAACCTGGTCATCGGGCAAGGTTTTCCAATCCGGATATTGGAACTGAAGCAGGTTATAGGCGATGTATGAATCATCCAGATCATAAATGGTACGACAGGCGGCAATAAAAACATGGGCGTTTAACTCGTCCGGAGTGAGACTGTTTTTGGGAAAAATGCTTAGCCGGGAATGAATCAGCCGGGTCATGGTTAGAATGATTAATTTTTCCTTGAAGGGATGGGAAAGTTCGTCTTCGATCTCGCAGGCCAGGACTTCAATTAGAAAGGTGGTGAAGTTGATCCGCTCTTTAATAGTGACGAATTGTTTGGCTGTGGAAGCGTATTTTAGAAACTGTAAGTACTTTCCTACTGATTTGGTCACGGATTCAATTCTTTCCTGAGGGATTTCGTCGTTTGGCAGATGACCGCCCCTGATTAGATCGGTAGTGACGGTTTCGGCGATCAACTGAGGATCGTCGGCAAAATCACTTTTAAGTCCGGCTACCCGGGAAAATAACAGTCGTTTGAGAATTCGCTCAATTGCCGACCGCCTTAGGGCGTAGTCCTCTTTCCAGTCGATGACTTTTCGGACCAGTTCGTATATTTTGGCTACAGCTACTGCAATGTCGTTGACATGAATGGGGGTAATTCCCCGGCTTTCGGCTTTGACCTGAGCTACAAAATTGGTGATCAAATCGTCAGTTGCTTTGACTAGCTCCAGGGGCTGCTCGACCGGTTCTTCGGATTTGGCGTCTAAAGCTATGAGTTTGCCGTCGATAATCACGTACTTAGGAGGGGTCTCCTGCGGCTTTTGGGGGTCCATGGCTAAGAATTATATCCTATTTACTACCGGGAGTGAGGACCTCGCGAATAAGCCTTTTGCTTTCAGCGAAAAAATCCGGCTTGGCCTGTTTTAGCCTGATTTTGGCCCAGGGCATAAAGGTCAGGTGCGACTTGGGGTATTTGTAGTAGCGAAGGTACAAATTGACCAGTCTGGTGGCCAGGGGGCTAATCCGTCTTTGGGAAGTTAAGGCTTCAACCGCGTTTCTTAGACGGGGGGCTGAAAAAAGTTCCAAAGTATCGAGGTTATAGAGCAGTTTGGCTTCCAGTCCACGAAGCGGCAGAAGCTGCAGTTCGGAATGTTTTCTGATGGCGTATTTCACTTTTTTAACCGTAATTTTGTCCAGGCCGTATTTTCGTGAATTGCGGGAGAAGATGCGCATGGAGGCTAAGCCTTCGGCCACTTGATTAAAAAAAAGTTTGAATGGGTTGGAAGTTATCTGTTGGGATTTCCAGGTGTCGTGCCAGATAATTGATAACAGCATGACCTTAAAGTCGATTTTGGGTTTTAAATGATGATTCTGCTGATCGGCCAGAAACTCGTCTAGAAGCGTTAAAAGATCCTTGACGTGCAGATGCGTGTGAATACCGTCTTTGCCGTTGGACATGTAGTGCAACCCATCCATGCAGGCTTGGTAGACATTTTCAGGCAGAACGATATTGTGTTTTTTAAGAAACGAATCAAAAAAATCCATAACTTCTATTTCGGAATCGGGGCAATCACATCCGATAAATGACTATCTATTGAATAACTAGAGGGTGAATTGGCCAGCTCGGCTACAATAAACTGACGATCGTAAGGGGTTAGGCAAATCAAATCTCCCGGAGTGAGCTGCTTGTCGAATGATTTATTTTCATCAACTCTGGGTTCAACCACCTCCATGATGGTATACAAAGGTTGCACATCCCCGGTGAGTTTTAAACTTCGGGCCAACCCCAAATATTTAAGGCGGGCATCTTTTTTCAAATACAGATAATCCATGATTTTCCAATACGGATGGATATCCGGAAGCTTATGAATAACACCGATATTTACGGTAGCTAGGGTGCGGCACATCTGCCCCGGATAGATGTAACGGGGATAAAGTTTTAATAATAAATTGTCTAAAAAATTGGGATGAGTTGGGGAAGACATGCTCTTGCAATTAGTTTGATTTGACTATAACATGGTGCTCATGGCAGTGAAAAGAACGAGTAAAAAAGTCAAAACAAGCGCCCCTGTTGAGAAGTTTGAAGTGGCTCCGACTTTACCTCATTTAGTAAATACCGAAAGTAAACCGGTTATGAAAAGCTGGAAGGGACTAGCGATTGCAGCTGCAGTTTTAGGAGCAATTGTTTTGTTCTGGTACAAAACCGATACCTGGCCGATTGTAGCCATGGTTGGATTAAGACCGGTAACCCGAATGGAAGTAGACATGGCTCTTTTTTCCAGATCCGGAAAAGTGGAAGTGGACAACAGAGTGACGGAATTGCAAATCAAGGCCGAGCTAGCAAGATTGGGAATAAAAGTAACCGCATCGGAAGTGGATGCCAAGATTGCCGAGATTAAAGCTAACTTGGGAGAGAATGCCGATCTGGAAACATTACTATTGGCCCGGGGGATGAAAATGTCCGATTACAGAAAACAACTGGAGCTATTGTTGGGGGCTGAGAAAGCCGTGGCTGACAAGTTGGTGGTAACTGACGAAGAGGTTTCGGCATACCTGACGGAAAATAAAGATTTGTTCGCAGATGCCTCACAGGAAGCAAAAGTAAAAGAAGCTACCGATACCCTGAGACTTTCCAAAATTGATCAAGAGATTTCCGGTTGGGTAAATGAAGTACGAACCAAATCCAAAGCCTGGGTGCTTCCGAGTCTGAGAGTATCTACTTCCGGTATCTAGTTTCCTGGTCTTTATTTTTTAACCGAATAACGCTCCCTGCTTGATTTGAGGATTTTTTCCCGATTTTGATTGACTGATTTATGTGGAGGAAGAGTGGTGGCCAAAAACGGCAGGGACACGGCAGCATCTATGGTCATCTTCAGAGCAATTTGGTGTTTTTGCAAAGAGACCAAATTGGCAGCTGTAAAGGAGCCGCCAAACTCTGCTTCCATGACCCGGGCGTCGTCTGCTCCCAACACAAAACAAACTGTAGTGCCGACGTTGCCGAAGATGGCTTTTTGGATCTCCTCCGGAATCTGAGCAATATATTGATTGGCCAAAACCAGCCCCAGGCCGAATTTCCTGGCTTCAGAAAGAATTTTGATAAAGCTTTCGGTGGCAAAGTTCTGGAACTCGTCTACATACAAAAAGAACTCCCCTCTTTGATCTTTGGGTTTGTCGACTCTATTCATGGCCGCCAGTTGAAGCTTAGTTATAAACATGGCTCCTAAAAGGGCTGAGTTGTCTTCTCCCAGCTTGCCCTGAGAAAGGTTGGCGATGAGGATTTTGCCGGAGTTTAGAATCTCATCTAACTTGATGGTGGACTTAGGGTGACAAATGAGGTTGTGAATCAGAGGAGAGTTAACAAACTGGCCGACTTTATTGAGGATGGAACTTATCTGCTCGGCACGGGTTCGCTCCTCCAGGACGTCGTATTCGTTTTGCCAGAAGGCCAGAAGCTGGTGGTTGGTCACCTTGGGGTAGACGGACTTTCTGAATTTGGCGTCGGTGAGCATTTTGATGACATCAGGCAGGGTTGAGCCGGGGATTTGGGTGAGGGTCAAAAGAGTGTTTCTGAGGTAATACTCCAGTCTGGGACCCCAGGAGTGACCATAGAGCTTGTGGAAGATGGCTACAATCCCCGAGGAGACCAACTCAGCCTGGTCGGGATTGTCGACTTCCAGGATGTTTAGGGAGATGGGGAACTCCTTGTCTGCCGGGTTGAAGTAAACTACGTCATTAATCCGGTGTGACGGGATGTAGTTTAAAAGGGCTTCGGCGCTGTCGCCATGAGGATCAATGAAGGCCACTCCCCTGCCCTTTTTAAAGTCGTCTACGGCCATATTCTCCAGAAGGGTTGATTTACCCGTTCCGGACTTACCCAGGATGTAGGTATGGCGCAGGCGGTCTGTGAGCTTAAGCCCGAAGGTGGCGGCGGCATTCTTAAAGGTGGTGGTGGCAAAGAAGTTAATTTGGTCGTTGGCCTGCTGGATTTGTGATCCTTCGCCTTTCTGGTGCACCGGAAGGTTTTCTGGGGCTTCGGAGAAGGAGGCGGAGACGGACCAGGCCACATTAGGGATTTTGGTGTAGATGCCCGGTAAGTGCCACAAGGAAGACAGCTCCATGACGTTGAGCGTCGTGGGTGGCAAGCTGAGAGACTTAAAAGGAGAGCGAGTGCGAATGCACTCCCACAGACGTTGTTTTTGCCAGGAGAAGAGCTTGCCTGCAATAAGCGAGTTGCCGTCAGGTCGGTCTAGAACTGATACGGCTCCCCTAAGGTCATGCAGGAGTTCAGGTCGGCTGGCGGCAAAGCTGATGGTAGTGCCGACCAGGGGGTAAGATAGTTTCTCCTCGACGATTTTTTTGCTCTCCGGGGGTGCCTCCTTGATCAGCTTGCCCATTTCGTCGTAGTGGGGTTTGGGACGCAGATGACGGTAGGCGCTGTAGATTACCGATTTGGGAGCCGGGGCCAGGACAAACTGGATAAGTATCCGGTCATCAGGACCGGCTTTGCTTAAGACTCCCAGAAGCGGCAGCATGGGATCTACCTCTTTGTAGTCAGAATAGTCCCTTAGGGGGAAGTAAGGGGCGTAGGATTGTCGGATAATTGCCAGATGGGGAGGAGTGGGCGGCCAGTCTGTCAGGTAGTCTTTGATGTCAGCCATGACCACGTCCGGGTAGGTAGCCATGACTTGGGATTGGACAAAGGTGGCCAAATGCTCGGGAAAGACTATGGTGAAGTTAACTTGGCCGGCTACGATAGTGACTTCCAGGCTAAGAAAGAGGGGTTGAGAGCCCAGCCACTTACTCAGGAAATGGGGGGATTTGGTCGCCTTGGCCAGGGAAACCAGGAGTTGGGCTGACTGCTCCGGGGTATTTTCTGATTCCCGGGGTACCCGAAGGGAAAGCAACTTCAAAGCCATAACTTAGTCTATCACAAAATATCACCCCCTCTAATCCCCTCTTACTTTAAGTGGGGGAAGTATTTTTCATCGTCCTATAGTTATTGACACATGACCTGTAGTATGTTACTATCGTGCACGAGACTAACTAGCACGTGTCTCATAAGCGAGATAATTTGCAAGTCTAAGTCTCTTTTTTCTAGCACATTAAAAAGAGAGATTGGAAAGAATAACTGTTTTTGGTTTAGCAGTTCCCCTTTTGTTTTGTGTAGCAGGTTGAGGTCCGATTTTTGGTCAGTCAAAGGCCCTAGTATTCTGTGCTAGGGACGCTAGGACTTTTATTTAAAAGCTGATTAATTGTCGGGCTTCTGTCTGCTACATGAAACGGGGGATAAGAGTAGCAGGAAAATTACCCGGTTCGGGGATAAACGAATAGTTTTTGGCCTGACCATGGAATCAGAAGTGTGATTTTCCAGTCAGATCTCTCATGAACTGATAGAAATTGAAGTTCTCCAAGAGAGATATAGCCCGATTTTCTAAAACAACTAGGAGAAAAAAAGATGGCTAAAGAGAAGTTTATTAAAAAACCCAAAGGAATCAAGCACAAGCAGTGCATCCTCTGGGAGTTGTTCAGAAAAAAGAAAGGCAGTATAAAATGAAGAAGAAACTGCATGCCGCAGTAAGTTTCGTTTTGGTAGCGATGCTTTTAGTCGGATTGTTTTTGAATCCTCAAATTGCATTCGCTAATCCCGATTGGCATGGGTCGACTGATCCACACCCAACCTGCGAAGGTTGGAGTGTAACCGTCAATACGAACTGGGGGGGCTATGTAGGTTACATAATCGAGTCCACGAATCTGTCAGGTTCATGGACCACTAACCAGGTTGGAGTTGATTGGTATGTTTTAATCGGTTGGGATTGGGTTGACGAGAATGGAGTTAGTCACCACGAAGAGTGGGATGACTCAGGCTATATAGCCCGCCCGCCTTGTCCGACTGATACAGCCGTGCCTACCGCAACCACCGAGCCGACTGCAACAGCAGTACCGACCAATACCCCGACCTTGGAACCCACGCCTACCACCGAGCCGACTGAGGCACCCGCCAAAATGCGGATTTGCCATCGAATTGGCGAGTCAGCCCCCTGGGGCTGGCAAGCCATTGAAATAGCAATTGCCGCTTGGCCTAGCCACCAGCAGCACGGTGACTTTGAGTGGGAAGGGCCGGAAGAGGACTGGGGGGAGCCAGGAAACGGGGGGATAACCCCCGCCGATCAGTGGTGTCTGGACAACCAGCCCACGGATCCTACTCCGACTCCGCTGCCAACTGCGACGCCCATCCCAGACCCAGAATGGGAGTTTGAATGGTCATACGAGGTCAACTGCGTGCAGCCTTGGTTGCGCGTTAACAACTTGAACTCGGAGACTGTTTGGGTGGAGGGTGAAATCCTGGCAAACGATATTTTGGTGGCTCGTGTGCCACCTCAATATTCTGAGTGCCCTCCTGGAGGATGGTGTGGTCCCGAAGGTGACATGCCGGCGAATTTCTTTGGCATAGTGACCATGTGGGTTGAAGTATCATACGGTGGTGAAATCGTGGCTGAAAAAAGGATAAGCGAAGTGCTTAATTGCACGCAGCCGCAGGCGCCAACTGCCACTCCCACCGAGCCATCCGAGACCCCCCCCACCCCGACGCCGGGGACTGGGCCAACCAACACCCCTACCCCCACGACCATCGTCCCGCCCCCAGGGCGGACCCCACCCCCTGATGGGGTGATTGTGGATTCCGGAGCTGATCCGGAAGACTATGATGAAAATGCGATGATGTGGAACATCGGCATATGGGCAGTAATTCTGTGCACGATTGGTGCAATTTGGATTGCAATCCACAATCGTAGTCGTCGTCGCAACTAACCAAAAAGGAGAGAGGTTCTCTGTACGTTTGGGGGACCTCTCTCCCTGTTTCTTTCCAAGCTCCGCCATTAATCCTGGGTTTGACGCCCTCCAAAAATTCTTTGGAATAAGGCTAGAGCCTTTAAAGATTGATGGCATGGAGGTGTGTGTTGTGAGTAAGGTATCAAGTTGGATATGGGAAATTGCATTTTGCAATTATTATTTCATTTATTTGAAGTAATTTCCCCCAACCGCTGATCTCCCCAATTACAGCACCACCTCCGACCGTTTTCCCGCTAAGCGGGACTGATGAGCTCTCCGGGTAACCCCGGCAGAACGAAAACGGCAGTTTTAAATGTTAAAATAAGGGCTTTATGAAGACTGTTTTAATAAAAATTGATAAGAAAATCCGGACAATGACAGGTCCGGGAATTTCCAGTTATGAAGAGATCTGGGGAGACGTGTGGTATGAAATAGCCCGCTTTTTGTCGGAGAAGCTGCCGGCTGAATCTGTGGATGAACTATTAGTGATTATGGAAAGCCAGGCGGATGAAGAAGAGAAGCTTGAAAAATTGGCCGGACTAGTTTCCCGACTGGAAATGGGAAAAATGAGACTTTTAGAAAAAATTATTTATTTTTTAGACAACTATGAGCGAACTACTAAATAACGGATCCAGGTTGGAAAACTACGTGGCTAAAATGCAAAAAGAGCAGGATGGCCTAATTTTTGGGTCAGATTTTTCGCAATATGTGGCCATGGGCAAAAAGGGATTAAAGCTGACCCGTGAAGGGCGGGCGATGGCGGCCCGGGTGGCTTTACGGGCATTGCCCAGTGATTATTCCGGAAGCCTGGATGAGATGAAAAAGGAGTCCGATGACAAGTTGGCTCAACTTCGACAGTACCGACAAGGTGAAAAAGTGGAAGAGTCGGAACGAGTGTTTTGGGAAAAAGCCGAGAGATTGGTCAAACAAAGACTGGGTAAGGCCCGGAGGCTATTAACTATGGATCGAATTTCTGATAGAAGCAGCGAATTGGGACAGGCTATGGACTATTCGGTTAAAAAACTGGGGGGTGAAGCCGGGGTAGTCAAACAGTTTTTGAATTACGGATTAGAAGTTGATGATGTTTGTGCTCAATTGGGAATAACCGGCGAAAAGCTGTCAAAAGTCCGGGCATATTGTGATAGCCGTGTGGCAAAAACAATTACGGAATACACCGGGTCAATGACCGATGGAAGTTTGGAAATCAAAAAACAAATAAGAAAAAATTTGGTTAACCAAGCCTTGCTGTGGCATGACTATTTAAGTGATGACAAAGATGCGGTGCAAAATTTGGTATGCGAAGCTGTGAATGGTCTGAGTAATTCCCCTACTTTGCCAATTTCAAGAGTGGTGGAGGTGGAAAATTTTGATACTTCGCCGAAGTCCAAATTGAAAGTCCTGGGGCAAAAAATGAAAGAGGTATTTGGCGGAATGAAATTTTTGAAGGAAAGGGAGTTTTGGTTGGCTTTTTTGGGGATATCCAGCGCATTGATAGGAGTTGGCTTGATAGAGATCGATAAAATTGAACAATGGATGGAGCCACTTAAGCCGAGTGCAACAAATCCTGATTTTGATCAACCATATACTGATTTAATACAAAAAATGCCGGATCGGCCTCTGGACTTTGCACTGCCCGTCTTAGCCCTCACACCGGAATCAAGTCCAACGGTTGCACCAACCAGCACAGCTACTCCAGTGGCCCCGATATCCATTATTGATACGATTCTCGAAATCAAGCAATTGATTGTTCCTCACCTTAAAGCGTCAAAGCCCACGTTTGAGATTTCCAATGATCGTGCAAATTTAGATTTATCCAAGAGTTTAACCATCAAGTGGTCAGACGCTGATGCTAAAAGGATGGGCATGAGTGCCAATATGCCGTTTGTAACTCGACCCATAACAGCTTTGTCGGTACCCAAGAACATCGAATTGGCTGAGATGTTCGACGGAACCTGGAGAGAAGATCCCGATCTAACCGGAATTGTTAAAACTACATACCCCGGCAGATTTGTGGTTTGGTGTCATAGCGGAACACCTAATGTAAAACCGGTAGAGATGAACCCAACCTGGCTTGATAGATGGCTTAAGTTCCATCCGGGTTCTGATGTTGAAAAAAAACAGCAGGTAGAGTTGGGATGCGAGTTGCCCAGGAGATTGGGTGAAAACGCACCGGGTAAAATTCTGACCATTGAGCAAAATGGTCAGGAAACCAGGTGGATTGTGACCGACGCAAGAAAATTGAGCGAGCCGGCTTTGTTGGCTACTATGGGAACAACGGAGGGAAGTATAGTAATGGATTTCGCGCTCGATTTGGCCGGGGTTCCTGCTGAGGTGGCTAATTCTGACGGCCTGACTTTTATAACCTGCGATGATTACAACAGCGACACCAAAGAGTTTGATTCCCGGGTGCTTGTGAGCGTGGTACAACTTCCACCTGCAATTGAGCTAGGTGTTTTTGAGACTGATTCGGAGGCGCAAAAATTGGTTGCCGTTGCCGAAACGGTTAACAGTTTTCAAGAGGAAAATTCTGGACTCCGGATGGGTGATTTTGTTAAAGAGAGTCAGTGGTTTAAATCCCTACCCAAAACCGAAGCGCAAAATATGACGCCCATTTTAGATACGTTGGTAAATTACGGCACTAACATGTTTCCGAATCCCGGTGAAAGCGGAATGCAGTGTATCGGTTGGGCTGGACTGAGAGTTGGAGTGATTTCGGACCCATTGTATTTTGGAGGGGATGAAGGAGCTTTGGGTCCTGCCGACGTGGTTCCCGAAGCGGTTAAGGCTGCATCTTTTAAGGATGATTTACAGGTAATCGTTGATGGGGCGAGGGAATACTGGACGGGGTTTGTTGATTACCGAAAGTTAAGACCAGGAGATCAGATAATGATGTGGGGTAATCCGGGCGAAGCGGGTCATGTGGTTGTGGTGGAAATGGTCAAAGAAGTAAATGGGGTTTTTTCAGTGCTGGTGTCCGAAGCTAATCACAATTTTTACCCTGGTCAAGTCAAGCTGTCTACCATAGACAGTCAGGAGGAGTTTGATGATGGGTTTGGAGACAGCCGGGCTATTTTGGTTAAAAATGAGATTGAAGGAAAAGAAAGATAAAGTACGTTAAAATTGATTGGCTTCTAAATCCAATCGGGAGCCTGGAAACAGGTGACGGAAGGCTGCAAGCCGTGTGCTAGCGGCTGGCGGTAACCGATGCCTAAAAACTGCTTATTTGCAACAGCTTTTAAGCACCGGGCTTCCGATTGGGAGTAGAAGTATTGGGATGATTTGGGGTAAAATTGCTGTGTAGCCCCTGTAGCTCAATGGATAGAGTAAGTCTCTTCTAAGGACCTGATGCAGGTTCGATTCCTGCCAGGGGCACTACGGGTCCGTAGCTTAATGGTAGAGCAACATCCTCTTAAGATGATGGTTGAGGGTTCGATTCCCTCCGGGCCCACATAGCTTATTCGATAACTTCGGAAGGGGTAGCTATAGCTGAAGATGAAGCAGGAGTTTGAAGCTCGTAGATTTTTTTGATCAATTCTTCGTAAGTAAAAGATGTAGTAGGAGGAGTAATTGGTAAAACTTTGCCAAAATCAGATAATCTTAAAACGACAGACAGCGTAACAGGTGAAGAAGACAACTTTCCATAAACAGTCTGGGAGTTTTTAACTTGTGTGGGATCATAAGAAGCATTTAAGGCTAATTTAACCAGGTATCCGTCTTTTTGGGAAAACCAGAGGGAAAGATTGGGGTTTGAAATATACTCCGATGGAAGCGGTTGGTTTTTGACATTGTCGGCGGCGTTGGGAAGTGCTTTCTTTAGTTCAGTTTGTATCTTGGTATAGACAGCGTCCAACTGCTCGTTTGTGGGAGAATAAGTGAGTTTGTAAGTAGATATACCGTCAAGATTTTCTGTAGATTGTTTAACCTGAGGCAGGATATCAGTTTCAAAAACTTTCCGCAGTACTTTTTGTGCGGTTTCGGTATCTGATGAGTCTGAAGATGGGTTGGATTGCAAAGTTTTTTTGGCTTGGGCGGCTAAGGGAGCCGTGTCAAACGAAATCCAGCTTTCAGTAATTAAACTATATGATTGCTGGGTAATACCGATAGATTGCAGCAGATTTAAAGGAAAACGGTCAATTTTGAAATAAATTACCGGATCATTTTTTATTACTTGGCCACCAATCGCTTCGCCAAGATCAATGGACATAGTAAATCTTGGATTCTCAGAATCGGAATAATTCACGTAACCTGCAAATCTAAGATTGGTGGTTGATTGTCCCAACGCAGCTTCTAAGTCTTTTGAATCGGCCGATACCAAAAGATCAAAGGAGCTTTGAGTAAGTTCTTGATGGGCCAGAGTGGATGACTTGAGGACCAAGGTTGGGTTTTTAGGTATTAGGGGAAATGCGATTATTGCTTTGGTAATAGTTTGTTGTAACTGGGGGTTACCGAGGTCAATTTTATCTGTGGCCACAAAATAACCAGAAACTCCGAGACCAGGAATCATTATTAATCCAAGGAGTACCAGCAAAAACAACAATATTTTAAACGGGGACTTACGTTTTGGAGCAGACGAAGTATCGACAGAATTGGTATTTGATGAAGTTATAATCGTGACCGGAATTGGGGTTATGGGCTGCTCTGATGTGGCTGTTTGGGCAGGAGGGGAAAGAGAGTCAGTCGGTGCCTGGACAGGTTGAGTAGACTCGGCATTTGGCTGCATGAGACAAGTGTACCGGAGTTTTGGTAAAATTGGAATATTGCGGGGTCGTCTAATGGTAGGACTCCAGACTTTGGATCTGGCTATTCTAGGTTCGAATCCTAGCCCCGCAGCTTAGTTTTTAGCGAAAACAAGAATTATTGTTAAAAAAATGAAAGTTAATAAAAAATTAATATTTTTAGTTTTTATAATTCTTTTGTTTATTTTAACTTTTAGCAAAATAATTAAAAAACAAATATGCGAGGCTAATTGTAAAACGGAGATGGGAAACAGTTCTTGTGTATCTGTTCCGGGTGGTTGTCCTCTTTCAACTTGTATTTCCCAGTGTAGTGAAATAATACTTCGATAATTTAAAATGAAAACGGTGGTACTTTTACAAGGATTTCCCGAGGCATTCTTATCTAAAAAGACTTTGATACATTCTTACTTCGAAGACAATAAATATCGAATTGTGCTACCGGATTTGAATTCTGAAAGTTTGTTTGACTCTGAATTTGTTCTGAGTGATGTTGAATCTAAATTGGACGGAAAATCTCCTGATGTAATTGTTGGAGTGTCCATGGGTGGGTTACTGGCTCCTGTATTGGCAAACAGATACCCCAAATCTAAATTGGTCCTAGTTGCTACGGGACCTTATTTTAAAACTAAAATTTCTGCATACAATCTTCTGGTTGCGCTGGAGGCACGTGACAAAAAAACGATTTTGATTAGAATTCTAAGATTAATTCCCAGGGGTTTGTTTAGGTTTGCTTACAAAAATTTCAATCGCAGTAGCACCATATCTGATGTTGAGTATGCGCAAAGGGCAGATGAAAATTTTGACGGAGTAATGAGTATCCCAGTCGAAAATATTAAACTGATATTAAAATTTGTTAGTAAAACAAATAACACAAATGTTCTTGGGAATTTGTTAAATCGAACGCTGATATTTGCCGGTAAATCTGACTTATTGATGCCTCTTGCTTTATCCAGGCAGTTGCAGTCCCTGTTACAAAACAGCCAATTAATTGTAAATGAAAGAAATCATCATGACGTTTTCACTAAATCCGAATTTGTGCATTTAGATAAGTTTTTGAGCTGAAATGAAGACGAAGGTGCTTTTCCAGATCAAGAAATTTGCCAAGTCAGAGTATGAGCAGTCTGGTGACTCTCAACATGATTTTGGACATGCGGAAAGAGTGGCCAACAATTGTGAGTTAATAGTCAGAGCATTGAAACTAGATAATAAAGTCAATGGCAGACTACTGACTGCGGCTTCTTATTTGCATGATGTTGTTTCGGCAAGAAAAATTATGAAAAATTATTTATTGAATCATATATTCGAAAAAAACTTGAATAGAAAATTCTTATCAAAAATTTTGGATAATTTTGACTTAACTTCAGCAGAAAAGCAGGTCCTGAAAAATTCCATTGTAAATCACCCGTATTCGATCCCCTACCGGATTTCAAATAAACACAACGATTTATATTCTAAAATTTTGCAGGATGCGGACAGTTTAGATTATGTGTCGCCGATAAGAGAAAAAAGTTTTTTGTACAAATCTGGAAGGTTGATGCAAAAGTTGACGACTGTTTACATGACTTACATCAGAAAGAATTTGAAAAGCTACCTAAACTTTCCCGAGATATTGTCAAAGCTGGAACTAGATGGGTTGACGGCCGGACACGTAAACAAGACCTGATTTTATGACCAGGGTTTTAATTTCTATTCGGAATAGCTGTGAAAGTGAGTCTCCAAGCAGTCTGGCTACCATTTTGTCGGGTTCAAATTCAGGTCGGTTGAAATTTATTTTGGAAATATTTAATTTTTCGGTTTTGATATTAAGTACGCTATCGGTTACCGACAATTGGCAACGTAGGTCTATTGCAGAAACGGAGGGCAGCATTTTGAATATGGTGTTTAATATCGGAGGAACGTTACCGCTGTCGTTTTCATAAAGAAAACGGACAATCTTTTCAAAACTGATTTTTCCGACCAGCTCTGCAACCCCATCCCGAGGAAATTTGACAGTGGCTTGGTATAGTGGCAGAAACTCATTTGCAGGACGATTGAGGTATTCGTTTATTTGGGATTGGGATAAGGAAGTTTCAAAGGCTTCGTATCTGGTTGGCGGCATGGGCGTGGGAGTGTCGGGGTTAGCCAGAGAGACTATCTGGCGAGTGGCGTTTGACAGAGGTCTTAGATTGATGACTAATACCGTCAGAAGAATCAAGGACGGTATTATGATGGCTGCCCAGGCTAACAAGTGTTTGGCCGGTAATTTGCTCTTGGCCATATCTAGTTTTGAGTATAAGCGGCGTAGGCGGCGATGGCAACTGCAGAGCTGAGATTTAAACTGTCTATACCCTTTGTGTGAGGGATTACTACAGGTGTGCCAAGGCGAGAGAATTCTTCAGGCAGCCCGTCGCTTTCACTGCCAAAAATTAGCGAATAGGGTGAGGTAAAGTTGGTGTTTGGAAGCGATGCCTTGGCATTTGTCATGAATGGATAATAATTGGCTTTGAACTTCTGAGAATAATCAGTAAAACTTTCAAAATATGAAAAATTGATTTTAAAGATTGCGCCCATGGAAGACCGGATTACCTTGGGGTCAAAAATGTCGACTGCCGGCTTGATCAGAGCCAGATTATGAAAATTAAATCCCACCAGAGTTCTAACTATCGATCCTAAATTCCCCATATCCTGGGGGCTGACTAAGACTATATGGTTAGATTTGGGATCGAGAGAACAGGTAAATTTGTTAAATACCCCCATGGCATAAGCGTTGGGAGCGGCTCCCAATTTGGAAAGAGCCGGGTCATTTTGGGAAACAGGAATTTGATTTAGCCGGCAAATTTCCAATAGTCGATGCACTCCGGAATTAGCTGAAGCTTTGGAGCTAATAATGACCTGAGAAAGTATTTGGGGGTTATTTATGGCCAATTCGAGGGTGGGAAAAACGCCAAAGGAGTACGAATGATTAAAGTCGGATTTGTAGGATTTTAAGGTCATATTTTTTGTGCCAGTATGGCCATAAACAACGGAAATTCTGTTCTGGCCCTGTTTTCTGACTTAGAGTTTTTGCCCTGACTTTGTTTGTCAGACGTCCATTCTTCCAAACTTGAAACCAATAATCCGGCCTGTTTGAGACTGGCAAAGTAATCAGACAAAGGACGGTGATAGCTCCATGTTACAGGGCTGTTTTTTTGTCCGGGATGAATATTAATGGGAATTTCCAAAGGTGAAAGGTATCGATTAATCCGGCGATACTGAAGCTTGTTCTGGGGGTCAGTTTCCCAAGATGATTGGCGGGGAATACGAAAACACGGGTGGTTAAGCACAATCAGCAGACGGCCGTTTTTAGTTAAATGAGCAGCAGCAAGCTTAGTAGCGGAATCGGAATTGTTAACATTTTGTAGCGAAAGAATAAACACGGCGTGAGTAAAATCAAAAGCGGCATCATAGGGTTGGGTTACGTCTG
>MEXR01000044.1:0-4086 GCA_001773775.1 Candidatus Amesbacteria bacterium RIFOXYB1_FULL_44_23
GGTAACCAGTTCAGGGGTGGCCACTTCATCGGCGTCTAAAGAAAAAATCCATCGCCGGGACACCAAACTGGCTGCAAAATTTCTTTGTGAAGAAAAATCAGTAAATTTATTAAAAACGACTCTGGCTCCAAAATCTTTGGCGATTCGATCCGTGTCGTCAGTACTACGATCGTCTACCACCACTAGCACCTCGTCGGTAAGACTGGCTACACTGGTCAGACATTTGCTCAGAGTAGCTTGAGCATCTTTGGCAATGACCACTACGGCAACTTCCATTATTTTATTAAGTGGTTTTGGTAAATAAGTGATGATATTTTAGGGCCACAATATCCCAGGTGAACTTTTTAGCTTGATTAAGAGGAATATTTCCCCATGATTTTTTAAGAGCCAGGCTGATAGCATTTGCAAATTCAGTAGTATTTTCGGGATTAGCTAAAAATCCTGCCTTTTCGATAATTTCTTTTCGAATCGGATCATTGGTAGCTACTACCGGTAAATTGGTAGCCATGGCTTCCAAGATGGAGATGCCGAATGACTCCCAAGGAGAAGTCGGATACACAGCCGCATCGGCTGAGGCATAAACGTTCGGCATCTGGGCGTATGAAGCTGATATGATTTGAAATCTGCCCGGTAATTTTTTTTGGCAGGCTTTGGTTATTTCATTTTCCAGGCTACCCTTACCCACCAAAAGCAGGGAAGCTGAAGTTTGGAAAACGGCGTCGATTAATAGGTGGTGCCTTTTAATTGGCTCTAAAGCAGCCACGT
Source organism: Candidatus Amesbacteria bacterium RIFOXYB1_FULL_44_23 (assembly GCA_001773775.1). Classification (GTDB taxonomy): domain Bacteria; phylum Patescibacteriota; class Microgenomatia; order CAZETR01; family Amesbacteraceae; genus MEXR01. Next base: position 766 of record MEXR01000044.1, read on the forward strand.
AAATAACTACCGGAGATTTGATTTGTAAAGACAGTGGCCTGGCTTTAGGAGAAAAGACTTCCGGATCAACCCCGTTAGAAATGTGCACCACTTTAACTAGCGGGTTGAAGGCCTTGGCCCAGCGGCATTGATAAGTGGTCAAACCAATAAATGCATCGGGGAAAGTTAACAGATTTAATTTGTCATCGGCTCCAGGACCTGATTGGCCGGAAATAAAGCACTTTTTTTGGTTTACTAGACACCAAAGTCTGGCTTTTATTGCCTGCAGGCGACCATTTGTGGGGATCACAATATCCGGAGCCGGATCAAATTTTGGAAGGCTGCCCACCGACTTTAAATCCTGGTAATTGTAAATCCGAACCGAGTGACCGAGTTTAACCAGCCGCTTGGACAATTGAGAAACATAAGTTTCGACTCCCCTTTTGACTGAACCGCTGTAGTAACTTAAAAATGCTATGTGCATACAATTATTTTAAAGCCGAAATAAACACCTGTGGTCCCCAATACTTAAAAGGATAAATTCCCATCTTTCCCAGAAAAGAAAACAGTTTGTGGTGCAGCTTTTGCGGCGGGGGCTCAAGAACCCAGAGGGAACTTATCTTTTGAATAGTTAGGTGTTTGGATGATAAATAACGTGCCAGTGAATTTGCGTATGGCTCCCAGGTAGTGTCGTCGTCAATTTGGTCATACTGCGGCTTCGGGGTCACCTGATCCCAATCAAGCGATTGAGGTGGAAAAAGGTCCTTAACCACCCCCTGAACGAGCTTGTTGGAGGCACTTTCGGTGGATACCGGGCTGCGCCTATTTGGGGCTCCATAATTTGGTGCCAAAATAATTAATTGGCCGTTTTTTTTGGTGACTCTGATCATTTCCTGAATAAATAACTGCGGATCCAAGCAGTGTTCGATGGAAAATGCGGAGTAAACCAGATCAAAAGTATTGCTTATAAACGGCAGCTTTTCGCCGGTAGCAATTTTGAAATAGTGCCTGGGAAATTGAGACTTGGCCTTAGAAATTGCTTTAGAACTGGGATCAATCCCCCAACTGCGAGCTCCCTTGGCAAGCATGGTATTGAGGCGGGTGCCTTCACCGCAGCCGACATCCAATACTTTTGTCGCCGACTGACATGAATGCTTGAGAAATTCCAGACCCGGGTGGCCTGAAACCTGGCTACTGGCGGTTTTTGAAATTTCGTAATAATCCATATTATTAATTAATATCCGGTTGAGGCGGGTTTGATAATTAAGTTTTTAGCCAGTCGGAGAGGCTCGTAAACAAGACTTCTGGCAACAAACGTCGGCGAGCGGCGGGTCCAGGGATCGGCAATGGTAGCCGGGTGAGGCAGGTAAAGAACTTCCGGGTAAACAAAATCAGAGGGAAAACTCTGACCTAACTCATGGCGGTGTTTAAAGCTGCGTTTAAGAGTCAAAGCGTCTTCTTTCGAGCGGGCCAGGTGGGTAGTATGCAGGTACGGCTTATCCACAAGTAAATAGTTTTCAGGAGAAAGATTTTGCAGGGCAACTTCTTCTGAGTTTCGATATTCTTGCCTGCCATGGAGGTTACCCACATGAAGCCCGGGGACCTTACGGTTTATCAGACGAAGATTGTAAGCCCCTTTAAAAGGGCCAATCTGGTAGTGGCTGCGGTTGGGATTTTGAAAGTGATAGATATCGCCTACGAGATTTATAAAAGGGGAAACTATGGCAGACAACTTAGGATTATTAACCGCTGTTTGAATTGCCACAGAAAGCGAGTCCCGATACCAGATTTCGTCACCATCCAAAATTAATATCCAATCACTATCGGTTTCATCCAACATGCTTTGCCGGGCGGCCGTGTGACCGGCTGCGTCAACTGATCCTATTGATCTAAACTTTACTTTGGAAGACCTGATACTTTGAACAATATCGGGAGTAGTGTCGGTAGAACCTGTATCCCAAACCATAATTTCATCCACCAAGTTTAAAACAGAATTTAAAGCGTACCAGATCCAGCGGGATTCGTTTTTGACTAAAGTATGAGCAACTACTTTATGGGTTTTGATAGACGGCATAGTAACTGTTTTCGAAAATGATGTTTTTAGGTAAATCTAATAATGAGTCCTGACCGTATTTTCGTCCCTTTTCGAATATTTTGCCACTGCCGACGTAGGGCTTAAGCTCAATCTCCTGTTTTCCGGTCCAAGCAAAGTGGGGAGTAAGTTTGGATTTTAAGCTGACAAAGTTTTCCAAAATGGGAAATTCGAAGCTGAATTTGCCCAGTTTGAGTTTAGGAAAACGAACTCCGACCAAAGTTTCGAAATCGCTTTTAATACCAAAAAAGAATTGCCCGTCAAGTTTTGAGTAGACCAGGTCCGGCAAGAGTTTGGCCGCGTTTACAATAAATGACTTAACTTTGGAGAAACGTCCGGAGTAATGGCCGTAAGGAGAGTCGTTTAGCGGGATAGTGATTGGGTCCGGCAAGGGAAAGCCTGAGGATTTGGGAACTAATCGAACCAGGTTTTGCCTGGTGTCGGCCATAATTTGGTCGTTATCCTGGTAATTAGAAATGTGGTAAAGACGAAAGTCGACCAGGTTTTCCTGTCCGTTTTCATTCAGAACTGCCTGGCGAAACTTGGGAGTCATGGTCCAGGTAATTTTCCTGTTTCCGATTTGGGAAGACATGGTGGCCACAGGAGAAACTGAATCGAATTGATCGCGGTACAATTTGTTGAATTGTTGCATAGTCGAGACACGAATCTGATTGCCTGCTGCCAGGTCAGAGACAAGATTCAGCTGATTTTTAAGTTCGGGAAAGTATTCCGGTTCCAATTCGGCCACTTCAATCCCAATGACTGCCTGGGAGATGGGACTTTGGACGTTGAGAGTAATGTCTTTAATCAGTGAGGAAAAATAGTTTACGCCAAGCCTTTTGTCCCGATGATAATCGTTGACCTGGGCGGAGAAATTGGAATATTCTACCGAGTCGCCCCAAAAAAGAAGCGGATGGCGGGGAGCCCACTGAATTTTCAGAACTCCGGTGGAGTCAAACGAACTTAAAGCGGGCTCGATGGCGCTAGTTTTACTGACAAAATACGGTAAGTTTAGATATTGGCCCCAGGTTTGATAGCCGTCGGTGGAATATTGATCAGCCAGCCCCAAAGTGATGTCGGCTTTATAGTTTTGCCTTATATATTCCATTGACCAAACGTCAATATACCAGGCCCCATATGATTTAGGATAATAACCCAAAACTTCTTTGAACTTTGAAAAAGCCTGATCGATGATTCGTTTTCTGGAAGCTGTGTCGTAACCTGATAAAAATACTTTGTTGGCCTGGCTC
>MEXR01000044.1:4113-32165 GCA_001773775.1 Candidatus Amesbacteria bacterium RIFOXYB1_FULL_44_23
TTGTTGGCCTGGCTCCAGGAGCCGTGCTCCCAGTCGTATTTCACAAAACTACTCTCGCTTAATTTCCGAGTAACTTCCAAAAACAATCCGATTTCTGCCTGGGAATCGTTTTTTAAGGATGAAATAATTTCCGAATCAAATAAAACGTCATAGTGGACCAGCCAGGTGCGTGCAAGCGTAGAGGGAATTAAAGATCTTAACTGGTTGAAATGTTTGATATCTCCTCCCTGGCGCCAGAATTCCCTACCGCGAATGGGAAAAACCGGAGTAACGAAGTTTTGATCGGCAGCGATTGCCGGAGAAACCTGAAGAAAAAAAATCAGAGACCAAAATATAATTTTCTTTTTCAAGTTTTGGATTTTGATGTTAATAACAGCAGAAAGTAAAGTGAAATGGACGGATTTAAAAACATGACAGTTCGCTGAAGCGCGTCTGGAATTTGAGCAAAAATACGATCAGTCAATGCGTAGGAGTAATTACCAATAATTATGGCTGCCCAAAAACCTAAAATTGTGAACGGAATAAACCAGTTTTTGGTCTTGGATTGAAATTGATAAATGACGGATAAAACGAAAATGAGTGGATAGGGAAAGTAGTACTTTAAAATCCCCCATTTGATAAAGTCCAAAATTCCTACAAGTATTGAAAAATTTATCGGCCAGTATTTAATTAATATGGCTATCGCCGCAACAATAATCGCAGCCATTTGGGTTCTAGTAGATTTTATAGAAACAAACATGGCGGCAAGAATGGGAATCAACCCAAAAGGAAAACTGCGAATCCAAAGCGATGCCAGGCAAAGTAGTATTCCCAATAATAAATCTTTCATTTTTTTGTTAATCGTCCAGTAATATAAGTAAAACGTACCCAAAACTAAGTAAATGGTATACGGAAAATTGGCATAGGCGATGTGGGAATGTTCAAATAGTTTGGGAGCCATTGTCACTACCAGAGCGAGAACTAACGACAATTTGGCCGAATTGGTACGACGAAAAAGTGAATATAACTGCAGACCAAAGAGCAAGTATAGGAATGCGTAAATCGGCATAGGCGTCGAGAGGCCAGAGCGATAAAACAAAAAATGCAAAAGCGTGGTAAACATCGGATAGTCGACGACTGAGGCTCGAAACAGCGTGTCAGAGATGTTTCCTGTGTGTAGCAGAATCTGAGCCCGGAAGTCATAAAGGGTGATCGAATCCCAGCCTGTGACCGGAAACCAAAGTGACGGCAAGATAAATATAAGAATTGCAAATAAAAGTATGAATAACTGCCTGAGGTTGTGGCGAGCCACAAATGTTATCCATGCGGCAATAACTAGCCAAAATGTCCAAGTTGGAAAATTCAGCAAATTTATTTTTAAGAAATAGCTGAGGACAAACAACAACCAGGTAATCAGCTGAAAACCCAAAAGAGATATCAAACTGAAACTGTTAATAATCATAATTAGATTGTTTTGGGAATAATTAGACCCCAGGGGGATTTCCCGATCCATTCTGACGGGCTCCAGTTCTTTTGCTCATAAATCACCGGGGAATCTGAATCCCAGTCATAAATAATTATTTTTTCGGCTCGAATTGGAAATTCCGGCCATGTTCTCTGGGGAGCTCCGTCTGCTTCACTAGTAATCAAGTAATAATCTGGGATCACGTGCTCCTTTTTTAATTTACTGGTGTAAGCTTTTACTTGGCGCGGATACAGCCAGGCTGCCATAAACGGGGCGGTGCCCGTATATCGCCAGGGAGGAGAATCCGGCGCGATGATAATGAATGAATCAGGGGCGGTGAAATTTTTTACAAAATTGAAAAAATATACCCGCCTTCCGTATACCAGTTCTTGTTTTTGATCCAGACGCCAGCTGCGTCTTAAATAAGATTGCAGATATTCGGCTGATTGGCGGGCAATTGCGGAAACAAAAATCGGTACTACGGAAAAAATGAGTAGTGCCGCTGAAATTTTCAGAAGTATGCTGGGGATCAGACGCCGAAACTTAAGATACAAGACAACAATAACCGTTAAACTGAACAGGTTATTTAGCTGCTGAGGAGAAATCCTAATTTTGGAATAGACATAATTCGGAAAATTAAGCCATTCAACGTAATTAAGCACAAACGCTAAAATCCCCAGAGCCAGGCAGGCAAGCTTAATTATTAAACCCGATCTTTGATTCAATAATGTATTGAGGACGTTGTTTAACCTCATCATAAATTCGCCCTACATATTCTCCCACCAGCCCTAAAGATAACATATTGAGACCGCTGGTAAAGAGAATCAAGATTATTGTAGTCGCAAATCCGGGAACAAAAAAGTCTGTGAATAACCGAACGTACACTATTAATAAACTGAAGACTATAGAGAGAGTGAAAAATTGGAAACCAAAAAAAGTCAGCAGTTGTAACGGAACAAATGAAAATGAAAAAATTCCATCGAAGGCCAGTCTGAAGAGTTTTCGAAGTGAATATTTGGTGGTGCCGGCAAACCTGGCTGCCCTTTTGTACTCAAGCCCGATTTGTTTTAAGCCTATCCAGCTTCTTAAACCCCTAACAAATCGATTTCTTTCCGGTAGCTGCCTCATACAATGCAATGCCTTCTGGTCCATGACACAAAAATCCCCGCTGTCTAAGGGGATGTTTATGTTGGCCGCTACACTCAATAGCTTATAAAAACCTGCGTAGGCAGCCTTTAACCACCAACTTTCTTTTCGATCCCTTCGGATGGCGTAAACCACGTTATACCCCTGTTTCAGTTTGGCAAAAAACTTAGGTAGAACTTCCGGTGGATCTTGCAGGTCGGAGTCTAATATCGCAATGTACTTGCCACGGGAATGATCCAAGCCGGCTGAGACTGCGACCTGATGGCCGAAGTTTCGAGAAAAGTTAATTAGCCTTACACGGCGATCCTTTTTAGATAAAGCTGCCACAATCTTTAAGGTAGAATCAGAGGATCCATCGTTTATAAAAATCATTTCAGTCGTGTGCCCCAATTGTTTTGAAACTAAATTCAGCCTGCGATAGAGTTCCGGAATATTTTCGTGTTCGTTGTAAACGGGAAGGACGATACTAAAAATTGGCGTCATGTTGATGTGATTATAGCCGACGTTTAGTTTCGGCTTTAATATTTAGACCGGACAAATTGCATAAGCCCAAATATATAGACAGAGTCATCATTTGCAAATATGAAAGATAGATACCCCGCGGATGGTAACCCAAATTTGACAGAGGAAAATGGCCGATAAAATTGAATGCTAATAAGCTGGCGCCTAATAGGAGCAGGTAAAACCGACGGGCAGGATTATTCTTTAAATAAATAAAGTAGTTAGTCGCAAAAAGGACCAGGAAAGTCAGTTCAAACAATGTAGGAACCGTTTTGGGGATATATGACACCGATTTGGAAACAAACAGGCTAAGCGAATTAGTTTGTCTGCCTGAGGTATTCGCCAGAAAATACGATTTAACATCACCTACTGATGTCTGGCTAATTAAAAAGTGTCCGGCGATGATCAAAAAGATAACAAACATGGTAGCGGCCATTGCCTTTCCATAACGAAATAAGTCTTTATTGGTCATTTTTGAGTTGAAGATTGAGAGCGAAGCCAGCCAGGTAGGTGCAATTAATATCTGGGGAATTCGGATCAAAACAGAGGAACATAATAGAAGACAGGAAACCCAAATAGTTCTGTTTTTGTGTTGGTCACTTGTTAGATTAAAGACTAGAATCATTCCGGCCAAGGCCAGACTCCAAGCGGGAATTTCAGTAATCGACGACAAATCCCAGGCTAGTGTGTTGGTGATGTAAAAGAAGAACGACCAGAGAGGAAACATAACTAGAAAGGTCAGAATAGATTTAATAAAGACCTTTCTGGCATCGAAAAAGGCAAGATTCAGATAAGTTATGAAGAGCAGAATTTGAATAAGCAAATAGACAAACACTGATTGCAAAATCATATATACAAACAAATCCAGGAATTGGTTAGCGTCTCCAAAAACGGGAAGCATTAATCCTCGAAGATAAACAAACATCGGTTTGGATAAAGTCATAACGGGATCTGCCCAAATTCTGGGTGAAGCCAGCCAGTCGCGGGCCAGTGAATAATAGTGAAGATGATCATCGCCGGGAGAGTAAAGCTTCACAAAAGCGTACGAACCAAAGTACCTAAATAAACCTACCGACAAGCCGAACAGGGCAACAAATGAAATGAGAAACAAAAATTGACCGGACTTACGATTGATCAGAATCCGACGCCAATAGTCTCTAAAGTTCCTACTAAACATCAGTCCGGCGTAGGTAATACTAAATCCCATACTTAGAAGTAAGAAGTTTTCCGAAGCTTCCATACCGTAACCGCGTAAAAACAACCACCGAGCAAATAAATACCCAGAAAGAGGTAACAGATATACGTATCCGGGTAACTTAAAGATGCGAACTAACAAATGAGCGAGAGTTGTTAAATGGGAAAAGAAAACTGAGACGATTGGAGCGATTAGAGTTAGAAGCAAGACAATTTCTGCCATGTGGATGGCTTTTTGAAACTTCGGGGATGAATAAATATTTGCCACGCTAAGTAGTTGATATTTTTCGGATCCCGAAACTGCATACGAAACCAATAATCTTGATTTCAGGTCAGAGATGCTTTGCGATAAATTCGAATGGTTTGCATACGTAATGGTGAGGTTTTGGACTGGTTTTATTAGAAAGATTTCGTGTGAAGTCAAAGTTGCTGAATAAGTGGAGACATAAACATTTCTAAGGTCGGTAACAGAAACGTAACCATTGCCAGATACCAGAAGCTTTGAAATGTCTTTCTCAGAAAACCAAGCATCTGGCACCTTAAACTTAACCATAAACGGTTGACTGCGGTCTCTTCGCCAGTCCATCCATTGCTGACCCTGAGGTTTCTGGTTGGGAAGATAAACATTGAAATCAAGACTGTTTAAGGCGCCTATCCGCCAGTTTTGACTATTTGCACTGCTATTAAAATCAATGTTTGATTCCAGCTTTTTCCCGTCGTAACTTAAGAATAGTGATTCGGCTGAGAAGGCACACCCGGCAGTGCTCAGTTGGTCGAGATGATAGCAGGAAGTGATTGAAGGCATTCCATTAAACCAGATTTTTACCATGAGTAAGATTGAGACCAAACTTATAATTACCGCTCGAGATTTATTGGAATAAGTTGGGGAATATCCCGAAATCGATCGGGATATAAAAAGTGAGATCACAAACCAGAAGGCGACAAACTCATATGATTGCAATAAGGGAATTCCGTTGAACCAAACAGGAGCCAGGGAGGGTGCAGATAGATACAGCAGAAATACCAACAGGGGCCACATTGGTGAAATAATATCATCAGCAAGCCAGAAATATAACTAGCGCTTTTAGTAAATGATTTGGGATCTGTTTGGAGTCAGAGAATATGAAGAAAAAACTTCATGGGAATCAGGATCCAGAATTACCAATATCCCCTCTCCTTTGGCAGGGTACTGCGAAGTACGTAAGCTTGCAGCCGTAGGGGTGCCATCTGTCTTGAAAGAATTTAGTAGCCAACTAGCAGGATCTCCGTGGGTTACCAAAATTGCAGTTTCCCCAACATTTAGGCCGTTGGCGGTATCTTTGAAGATACTTTGGGTTCTGGCAATGACAGCCTTGGGCTGCTCATGATTATACTTACCCCACCTTTGTTCGTCGTAAACATTTCCCCCTGATTGAGCAAGCTGATCCAAGCTCATGCCTTCAATGAAAGGTCCTGGAGCAAAATTGTCATCAAGCCTTGCGTCGACCTTGATGGGAACAGCTAACTGACTTGCCATAGCTTCAGCTGATTCTACGGCTCTTGTTTCAGGACTGGAAGCGATCTTGGTACATTTAAATCTTCTTTTGTTTAAGACATCGCTTAGCTCACGCATTTGGGTTTGCCCTAATTCACTCAAATGAATTATGTCGCCCTTCATGTCTGCGTCACGGGTATACACGGTTTTAGATGGATTATCTAAATCACCATGTCTAGCGACAACAATAAATCTGGGCCCATAATCAGCCAGGCTGTGTTGAATTTCTTCAAAATTAACCCCCGAACTCTTGAGCCACTCCATCGTTTTTTGGATAGTGTAGTATTGGAGGACAGCCCCCGCCGGTCTTCTTGAAACCGAATCAGCAGAATTGTTTCCCAGAGAAAAATTTACTGATGGCCAAGGACTTGTTTGGCTGTACCTGCTTTCCTGAGTTGTCAAATATTGTCTGAACGCTTCGACGGTAAATAGTCCAGCGCTGTCTCTTTTGCCTAAATTATCGGCTAGGTTAGTGATACGCTGCGCAGGAGATAAACCAGCGAAATATTGATCGATTAATGTTTCTTGTTCTGGGGTAAGATCCTGTTCAAGTTTTGCTTGAGCGTCGGTCAAATGCAGCCCTTCTGAAGCTATCATTAACTGATGGGTCGAGGCCAGTGATTTTAAAACTGTTTCCGGCAATCCGATTCGTTGCATAAGGCTATCTCCGATCCAATCCTTGCGATTGTATGCTGGGGTGACTGCTACCCCGACATCATGCAGCCATAGAGAAAATTCTATAAGTTGTGGATTTAGTTGTGCGCCCGCCTTACTGTTGAACTGCTCAGCAATTCTCCGACCCAGTTTTGGTGCGATAATAACGTGCTCCCAGTATACTGACCAGACTGCTGGTTTTATTTCCTTGGCCATCTCTTGCATTAATTGCCTGGCAAGCACGACGTCCTGGTCATTTACTTCACCAGTTTTTAACAGATGGCTGTCTGCAAACATCTCCCGACCCAATTTTTTTAATTGTTCGTATCTTTCAATAACATCAGGCGATTCCCTTACCTTTATTCTGGAAGCTGTCTCAGGCATGCTGCGATTATATCAAATAGCCTGATTATTAATTTTCTGTAGCAGGTTGCAAATTTAGTTATATAATGACCAGATGCAAAGTAGGCGTAGGTTTTTGATAACGGGAGCGTCGGGATTTGTGGGATCTGTGTTATGTAGGCGACTGGTTGAGCAAAAACAAAACGTACACGTGATATTGCGTAAGGAAGCAAAAACTTGGAGGATTGATGATCTGTTAAGCAAAATTCACATTCATAAGTCGGATCTTACAAACCCAACCGAACTTAATAATATTATTTCTAAGGTTAAACCAGATGTTATCTATCACTTGGCTACGTATGGCGGATATTCATATCAGGCGGACGCTGATCAAATTATGCAAACTAACATCATGGGGACATGGAATTTACTTAAAGCTTGCAACAGAATTCCGTACCGACTATTCGTAAACACCGGCAGTTCCTCAGAATATGGCTATAAAAAATTTGCAATGAGAGAGACGGACGTGCTTGAGCCGGCTAGTTACTACGCGGTAACCAAGTGCACCCAATCTCAACTGTGCAGCCATATCGCTCGACAAGAAAATAGACCCATCGTAACACTTAGACTGTTTTCGGCTTACGGACCGTTTGAGGAGCCAACAAGATTTGTACCAACGCTTTTGCGATCACTTCTACATCAGAAAAAAATGAATTTGGTGGCTCCAGAGATTGCCAGAGACTATATTTACATCGACGATATAGTCGATGCTTATTTAAAAATCAGCGAGTTGATCAAATTTCCGGGTGAGAAGTTTAATATCGGAACCGGTGTTCAGTCAACGATTAAAGAGGTGGTCGAACTGGCACAGAGAATTACGAAACAAACCACTATGTTTGAATGGGGTGGAATGAATAACCGGAAATGGGACACCAACAATTGGGTAGGAGATGTCTCTAAGGCACGATCAATGTTAGATTGGATCCCAAAAACATCGCTAGATAGGGGTATTGAGTTGACCGCCAAGTGGATCGGCGATAACGAAAAACGATATAGAAACTATGCTTAAGTTAAGCAACGACCAGAAGAAATTACGCCGAAAAATATTGCAGATCATTTATGACGGAAAAACTTCTCATATTGGATCGTGCTTGAGTGCGATTGACGTCATAGATGCTATTTATTCTGTAAAGAAAGAGTCTGAGAAGTTTGTACTTTCAAACGGACATGCGGCTGTAGCTCTGTATGCGGTGCTGGAAAAGCGTGGGTACCTTAAAAATCCCAGCTTGAGTCGACTCAATGTGCATCCGGACAGAAATCCTAAAACCCGAATCGACTTGTCCTCGGGAAGTCTGGGTCAGGGACTACCCATTGCTCTGGGCATGGCACTGGCCAACAAAAAGAGAAACGTTTTCTGCATGATTTCTGATGGTGAGTGCGATGAAGGTAGCATATGGGAAACTCTGAGAGTGATTTACTCAATGAAGATTACTAATTTAAAAATTGTAGTAAGCGTTAATGGATGGGGAGCGTATGACCCAATTGATCCAGAGGCTTTGGAAAAACGGCTTAAGGGTTTTGGGCTTGAAATAATCAAAGTCGACGGTCATTCAACTAATGAATTAAAGAAAAAATTAAGGGTTAAACTTAGAAGACCAACCATCTTTTTTGCTAAAACAGTTGCTCAACAGCTTCCGTTTTTGATAGGACAGGATGCTCATTACCACGTTATGAATCAGGATGAGTTCAACTTAGCTATGAAATTATTAAAATGACAGACTTTAGTCAGAATTTGCGGCGGAGATTTGCTGATGAAGTTTATGATGCCATGAAAAAGAACAAGGATATTTATGTTTTGACAGGTGATCTGGGATACAAAATTTGGGATCAGATCAAAACTGATTTCCCTGATCGCTTTGTCAATGTGGGGGTGGGAGAACAAACTCTGATCGGGGCTGCGATAGGACTGGCCTTAGAAAATAAAATACCCATAGCATTTTCAATCACTCCCTTTTTACTTTACAGGCCTTTTGAAACTATCAGAAACTACATTAATAATGAGCGAATACCGGTAATTCTGGTTGGTTCCGGAAGGAATAAGGACTATGTGCATGACGGGTTCTCCCATTGGGCTCAAGAGGATAAGGCAGTGATGCAGATATTTAAAAACATAAAGAGTGTGTGGCCTGAGACGGCTGACGAAGTGTCCAAAATTTTTCCAAGAATGTTAAAAAGCCGAGTTCCCTGGTATATTAACTTAAAACGATGAACGGGAAAAAGCCAACAATTAAGTTTAACCCCCTACGCGACAAGGACGATAAAGTTAGGGCGGCGTTCTGGGATGAATATGCAGATAACTTCGTCTCAATTCGTGGCGCACTGAGCAGTAATTCCTATTTTAAGGGAGAGGTGTTTATTTGTGACAAATATCTGAGGCCAGCAAAAAAAGGTGGCAGGTTTTTAAAGTTAGATTTGTGGAACGAAGTTCATCATACCCCCCTGATTGACAGGATATACGAGTATTATGCTGAACTTCATGGAGTAGACATTGCCCCTAGGCTGGTGGCGGAAGCCAAAAAAAGACTTAAGGCAAAAGGTCTAAAAGTAAAAGCGGTGGTGGGAGACATCAGAAAGTTGCCATACCCCAGTAATTATTTTGAATATATTTACACGATGGGCACAATTGAACACATCCCCAGGCCGATCGAGGCCATGAAAGAGATATATCGAGTGCTCAAGCCAGGCGGGAGAGCTGTGGTCGGAGTTCCGAATAAGTACGAATGGTTTGGTAAATCAATTATTCTTGATATTTTGGCGGACACTGGTTATAAGGAAGATGGTCGGGAACATAGCTTTTCTTGGAAAGAAATTACCGACGACCTTAATAAATGTGGTTTCCGGGTCGTGGCTAAAACTGGTCCCTACTTTATGCCGTGGTTTATTCGTCTAATTGATTGGTATTTGTATCAGCGATCGCCAAAGTTGAAATATGTGATGGCTCCGTTTGTTTGGGTGTGCGACTTACTAACCAATAGTTCATTTTTAAGAAGTCACGGGAGCTTATTGGCTCCGATTGCTGAAAAACCTAAGAAATAATATGTCCATTCGACCAAATCTTTCTCAAAGTAAAGTTTGGCTGGCTAAGTACGGCAGTCCCCTATTTGTCACTTATGAAAAAACAGTATTAGAAAACATTAAAAAGTACCGATCAGGGTTTAAAAATTATTCAGGGGGATTTACACTCGCCTATTCAGTCAAGACTAATAATAATATTCCGCTGTTAAAAATCTTTAAGAGAGAGGGTGTTTGGGCGGAAGTTTGTTCGGCAACCGATATTTATGCATGTAGTAAGGCCGGATACACCGGCAGTGAGATTCTTTTTGACGGACTGGTTAAACCCGATAGCGAACTTCTAAAAGCACTCAAACAAAATTTTTCGATTATCAATTTAGAATCAATGGGTGAGGCGATCAGACTAAGTAAATTGGCAACCCGGTTACAAAAAAAAATCAATGTCGGAATAAGATTGAGTTTTCCTTCGACCCGGGTGGGATTAAAAGCTCTTTTGGGAATTAGTTATGACCGCTTCGGAGTGAGTCTTGAGTCGGGGGACGCTTTTGCTCTGGCTAAGTATGTTGCTTCTCAAAAATATCTGCATTTAACCGGAGTCCACTGTCATACGGGATCGAATCAGAAATCGGCGGCACATTATTTAATCGGCATTGATGAGTTGGTGACTTTTATGGCGATGTTAAAGTCAAAGCTGGATATCAACATTAAGACTTTGAACCTGGGTGGAGGGTTTGGGGTTTCGGAAATAACTGCATATAAAGTGACGGATTTGGGAATGCAATTTGCGAAACGACTACTGGGTCAGCCCCAAACTTTTGAGCATAAAAAGTTTGATTTTGAGCGAGTCAGTAATGAGATTTGCACTTACCTGGAAAAGAAGTTGGCGGAAAATGACTTAGCGGCCCCACATTTATTTTTAGAACCAGGAAGAAGTTTGGTCGGCAATACCACTCACCTGATTTGTAGCGTGGTGGAAACAAAAAGTAGTCCAATTAATGACTGGACCATTATTGACGCCGGTACAAATTTGATGCCAATCCTAACTTTCTATTCCGAATACAGAGACATTCAAATATTCAGTAAAGAGCATGAAATAAAAACCTCAATGGCAGGACCTTTGTTATATTCATCGGACAGTATTGTCTCCGGAAGAATGCTGCCTCGGGCCAAAGTGGGAGACGTGGTATTAATATGCGATACTGGGGCATATTTTAATTGCCAATCAAACCAATTTTTGTATTCCAGACCAGCTTCGATTTTGGTTGATAAAGCGAATCATGTCCGGCTGATACAAAGAGCAGAAACGGTTAAAGATGTGTTTGTGAGAGACGAGTCTGAATAAGCCATGAAAGTAGTCATCACTGGCAGTACGGGTTTTATCGGAATCAATTTGGTTGAAGAGTTGTACAACAAGCATGAGCTGGTTTTATTGGTCCGATCGGGAAAATCATATCCTCAGTTAGGGCGTTTTCCGAAGGCAAAAATTGTCGCAGTGAACTTTGATAATCAAAAGGAATTGGAGATGGCCTGTAAAGGAAGTGAGATTGTGGTGCATCTGGCCGGGCTGCTACCAAATTCCACTTCTTCCGTGAAAGAAATTTACTCGGTCAATGCCGGGCTGGCTGGAAATATGATCCGAGCCGCAATCAGGTCTAAATCGGTTAAGCAGTTTATTTTGTGCAGCACGGCCTTTATTGATTGGTTTGCCGGTATGTCACAACCCAAAGAAACGGTCTATACGGCTTCAAAACTGGAAGGAGAAAAGGTGGTCAAACAGGAAGCATCAGGAGCCAAAATACCGCTGACTATAATCCGACCAGGGTTTATCTATGGCGAGGGAAATCCCGGCATGTTCCCAATTTTCAAATTGATAAAAAGCGGTTTATTTTTTTATGTAGGAACCGGTACTCACGACTTTGAGCTTACTCACGTTAGAGATCTGACTCGATTTATCAAACTGGTCATCAATAATAGAAAAGCATTTGATAAAACTTTTATTGTTTCTTGCTACAGGACGTTTTCCTTCAAACAGTTTGTTGAATCAATTTCCAAAGCCCTTAATGTCAGAAGTCCAAGTAGACACCTCTCCCCGACTTTGGTAAAAATAGGGCTGAAAATTGTTGACTTGACAAAAAGCATTACTAAAATAAACTTGCCGATATCGATGGACACCTTTTATACGTTTACATGCCCACGAAAGTTTGATGTAACTGCCGCTAAAAGAGAATTAAATTTTGAAACAAATATGGACCAAGGCAAAGAGATTTCAAAATTGGTAAAATCATTTACAATCCTGACTCAAAGGCAATGAAAAAAAAGGACAAAATAAGTGCCATAATCGCTTGTTATAAAGACGGGCAGGCAATCCCCGTGATGCATGAACGACTGACGAAGACATTTAAGAAGATGGGGGTGGATTACGAAATAATTTTTATAAATGACGGAAGCCCAGACAATTCAGAAGAAGTGCTCAAAAAAATTGTAAAGGCGGACAAGAATACCGTGGCTGTGAACCACGCCAGAAATTTCAGTTCTCAAATGGCTTTCACGAGCGGCATGAACATAGCAACCGGCGATGCGGTGGCATTATTGGATGGGGATTTGCAGGATCCTCCTGAGGTGATTGCAAAATTCTACCCACTATGGAAAGAGGGATATGATGTCGTTTATGGCATTCGGGTTAAAAGAGAGGCACCGGTGATCATGCAATTTTTATACAAGCTGTTTTATAGAGTATTTCATAAGATGTCTTATGTTCCAATGCCTCTTGATGCCGGCGATTTTTCACTGATGGACAGAAAGGTAGTTAATGCTTTAAATACATTTCCGGAAAGAGACAGGTTTTTAAGGGGGCTACGAGCCTGGGTCGGTTTTAAGCAAGTGGGAGTGCCATACATTCGCCCAGAACGTATGTTTGGTAAAACTACTAATAATCTGTATCGCAACTTTAATTGGGCCACAAAAGGTATTTTTTCGTTTTCTTATGTCCCACTACAGATCGTGACTTTGGTATCATTGGCAACATTTGTAGTTTCTGTGTTGGCCATTGCAGCTCAGATTGCTGCCAGGTTGGTCTGGCCGGATTCGGCGCCTAAGGGAACAACAACAATATTAATTGTGGTGTTGTTCATCGGTTCTGTACAACTTCTAAGTATCAGTGTGTTGGGCGAATACATTGGTAAGATATTTGAAGAAGTTAAACAAAGGCCGAGGTACATCGTCAAGAGCATACTCCGACATGGCTAACCTGGTTTTGGAAAAAAATATTGATGAATTTAATAGGGATGTTCAGGCACGCTCAGGATATGAATACACTGCGACCGACAGGCTGTCATGCAGGATAGCAAACGAGCATCTAAGCGAGATGGTTCACGCCATGTGTGGAGATTTAACTGGCAAGACGATTGCTGATGTGGGGTGCGGTGACGGGACGTATACGGTTGAATTTTTGAAATTCAAACCTAAGTCGATATTGGGAATTGATCCGGCCAGGGTTTCGATCAGATCGGCAAAGAGAAAATTCAAAAATCCGAAGCTGACGTTCAAAACCGGAAACATCTATACCCTGAGCTCGCTGAAGAAGAGGTTTGATGTAGTTGTTGTCAGAGGTGTTTTACATCACGTTTACCAACCCGAAAAAGCTATCTCACAACTGTCCCGAATTGCAAAAATCCTGGTTATTGCCGAACCGAACGGATATAACCCAATACTTAAGCTGATAGAAAAAACCTCAAGTTATCACAGGGCGCATGAAGAAAAATCATATCCAGCGGCCAAGGTGAATAAATGGGTTACCGATAATAATGGCCGAGTTGAAAGCAGTATGTTTGGCGGCTTGGTCCCGTTTTTTTGTCCGGACCCGATCGTTAATATTCTTAAAAAACTTGAGCCTGTGGTTGAGAATACGGTTGCATTTAATAGACTGTTAACTGCATCATATATATGCAAATGCAGTTTTACAGAAAAATAGATTGGCTTAGTGTAGGCTTGTTAACAATAATACTTGGGTTGACGGCTGTTTTTTCGATTAAGTTTATTTATTCATTTCTGGGTTTTGATGAGTCGGTTTTTGTCTGGACTGGTTTCAATATCCTAAACGGTGAGATTCCATATCGGGATTTTTTGGAAATAAAACCGCCGGGTATTTTTTTTGTAAATGCACTGGGGCTTCTGCTCTTCGGCGTAAATAATTTTAAACTGATGCCATTTTTAATTTTTATTCCCAGCCTCATCGGGTTGTATATATGTCTAGTAAGATTGGGTGTGTTTAAGCTTTTGGCAGCAATTTTGACACTGCACTACATGACCATTGTTTTATACTTGCCGTTTCACCACACTCTTAACGATGTCGAAACGTATGGCTTAGCATTTGCCGTTTTGGCAATGGTGTCAATTTTTTTGAACTTAAACAATGGGGTTCAGTTAAAGAATGACTTTAGCAAATACTTAGCAGGAATATTCTTAGGATTTTCAGTGATGTGCAAGGAGCCGTTTGTATTGACGGTTATAGCAATAATGGGAGTCGTTTTTGTTTACGAGTTAACAATAAAGCGTAAACAGGCGCTAACGCATTTGTTTCTGACTATAGCAGGTGGGATAACCGTGGTTGTGGTATTTCTATCTTACTTAATTGTAAACAATGCGGCAGATGCATATTTTGGTACTCTGGTAAGTGAGTTTGTTCACAGCAAAATGCATTCAAGTCAACCGGCAACTCTTTCTTATGCGTGGTCAAAGTTATCAGCTAACTACTACAATCTTAAAGTACTGTCAGCGCTGGTTCCATTTTATATTTTTTTCATTTTTCGCCATAAGCTGGGCGCGTTTTCGTTAACAACGATTGCCGGGGTAATTTTAGGCGCCTTAAGTATAACGATCGGAAGAAACTATTGGGATCACAATTACTTAATGGGGACGGCTAGTTTATTACTGCCTGCCATATTTGGAGGTAAATATTTAAGTCAAATTTATTTCAAATTTTCAAAAAGAACGAAAATTCTTACAGTTATAGTGTTTCTTCTTTTCATGGTTTGGCCGACAGTAATGCTTGGATATAACTTTTTGGTGGACGTTTATGCCAGAAGCTATCCCAAACCCGTTATTTATCCTGATCCGGTCTTATCTCAAGCGGTGCAGAAATATTCAACTGCCAATGACTACATTTTACTAAAAGACAATCCGATTACTTATGTAGTGTGGAACAGAAAACATTCAAACAAATGGAGCACTATGCTGGACTCACTGCTTAAACTATATGAAGGAGAGTCCACAGGTGAGAAATTAAGTATTTTGAGATCTGACATTGAGACCAAATTGCCCAAAATTATTTATTTGCCAGAAAGCCAGATCCGCCTGGAACAAAATTTTCACATGACGCAAGTTCTGTATCCAATAATTAATAAATACAATTATCAGCAATTGCACCCTAATTTTTATGTGCTCATGAATAATGCCCCCAGAGATTAACGCTATAATGGCTACTTGTGACTGAAACCAGTTTTCATCTTCCCAAAGCACTGCTGCATTCTGCTGTGGGAACGTTTTGTTGGATGCTTGGATATCTGCTAATTCTTTTTGTTCTTGGAAAATATTGGGGATCAGAACTTTTTGGTTTATTTAATCTGATAATTACTTTTAGCTATGTTGTGAGTCTGGTTTTGTTGTTTGGAATCGACACAGGGGTAACCTATTTTTTGTCCCGGGGTAAAGATTATAAGAATCCTCCTAGCCAGGTTTGGAAGATGGCAATGAATGTGCTTGGGGACAGAAAAAAGTTAATCTTTACATCCCTGGTTATCATATTTCTGTTCGCCTTGTACTTAACTGGAATTAATGGAGCGATTTCATCGATTATTTTAGGAGTAGCTTACGCATTCCGGACCCTGGCTGATGCCAGGCTGAGGGGTCTGATGATGTTTAGGAATCAGGCCAGGATTAAAATCCTGGAGCTGGCAATACTGGCAGTCGGTGCCAGTGTGTGTTTAATTATCGACGACAAACTAATTATTTACCCTGTTTTGTTTATGACTGGAGCCTATATCTCGACTTATGCGTTGGCTACGTTATTGTCAAGACCACACCCAACAGCTTCAAAAGAACAGAAATTGAGCTTGGTCGAGTTTAATCAATATTCCGTTTGGGCGGGAATAGGAGGAGTCGGCGGACTGGTGATGGCATATTTAGACAAACCAATGGTCAGGGTTGCGTTTGACCTGACGACTGTAGGGCTTTACAGCGCCTATTATTTTTGGGCGATGGCAGGAGTGAACACCCTGATAGCGCTGGCCATTAATGTACTGTTTCCAATAGTTTCGGCTCATAAGAACAAAATTGAACTTAAACTTAGATTGGATTGGTGGACAAAGAGAGTTTCTTTTGCAGTTTTGGCTGGAATTTTTTTCTTGATTCGCATCGGAATCGAATTGTTTGGCGGGGAGTATGTATTTGACCCGGCTTTGGCGGGTGCGTGGACTGTTTACGCCGGATTGTTTTTTTACTGCAACATTTTGTGGTGGTTGATCAACGCCTACGGAGTTAGAGGCATTAGATTTACGGCGATTACTTCCCTGGTGTCTTACGGACTGGTGGGTTTGATGATTGTGTTAGCGGGGAAGGGGTTAAGTTTGACGGGACTAGTTTTAGTAATGGCCTTAGGTCTGGGTCTAAACATCATCCTAGCTAACAAGATTTTTAAGTTCGCTGTTGATTAAGGCTGGTCGATGAGTTCTCTTAAGGTTTTGGTAAGTTCTTTGGAGGTGGTAACTATGTTGTATTCGTCTGCAATCTTTTTTTTGGCGGAGGCTGCCAGCCTTGATCTAAGAACTGAACCGGATAGTAGAAGGTTTAACTGACTGGCCAGAGCAGAAGTATCAGCTACCGGAAACAACAAGCCGGTTTGGTTTGGGACAATTAGAACACGATTTTCCGGAATGTCAGTGGCAACCGCGGCAACTCCGGCCGCCAAGGCCCCGATCAGGGCATTACTTAAACCTTCAAAAAAAGTCGGAAGTACGAAAATATCACTGGCTGAAAGTAAGCTTGAAAAGTCGTTCCTTTGACCTAAAAATTTGATTCTATCGCTTTTGGGGGAGCTTATCGCCAACTTTTCCATAGCAGTCTTGGTCTGCCCGTCACCTGCCAAGAGAAGCCAAACATTGTCAGCCGTTAATTTTCCGAAAGCATCTATAAGAAACTGATGGCCTTTGTTGGGGTGAAAATTTGCCATGCAAAGAATTACAAAATCTTCCCGGGCAATGTGCAGGCTCCTGCGCATTTGGTTCGACGCTTTAGCCGACCTTCGAAACTGGTTAAGGTCTATACCGTTGGGTATAACGCGAATCTTTTCTTTTGCTACTCCTAATTTTTGAACATAGAACGTTTTTACGGCAGGTGAATTGGCCAAATATGTGCGTACAAACGGAGAAGTTACTTTTTCAAATATTCTGGCTGGAAAATATTTGGGGTAGTTGTAAGTGGTGCGCAAATACGGGACTACCGGACAGTTCAAAAAAAACTGAAAGATGCGCCCAAAAAAATCAGCATGAAACATATAGGTAATGACCAGCTTGGCCTTTTTATTCTTGGCAAAAGAGATTAATTCAACCGAATGTTTAAGTTGTATTACAGGTACGTTTATTTTTTCAAACTGTCCAGCCAGCTGGCCGGGTTTTTTGAGAGTCAGGATAAAATGATTAAAAGCAGGCAAATACGGAAGCGTTCGCAAAAGTGCTGTTTCACACCCCCCCACCCCCAAGGATTGAATCAGGTGAATTACAGTGGGCTTATCTTGGCTCATTTAGTCCCAATACAAGTAATGCCGGCCTCAGGATGTTCGAAGGCCAGGATTTTTTTTAATTTGGCTGCCTTAAACCAGGCAATTATCTGTTCAACGTAATAATAATTACTTTTGGGCGTGGAAAGAACATCAAAGGCGTCGTTGAGTTTCATATTAAAAGGAAAATTGCGATAGTAACCAAAAGGAGCGTTGGGAATGTTTTTGGTAAGTAAGTTAATTAAATGAACTACGGCGGCTGGAAAATAGCAGAGTTTGTATAAAATCGGTTTAGGCAGCTGGCGGCTAAGGGAGCGCAATGGCTCATAGAAATACAAAGCCCGATTGTTGTTTCTGCGGTTATATACCCAAATGAGAATTCGGCCTGTTTTGTTTAAAACGGTGGCACAGGAGGCAAACCCGGCTTGGGGATTTGGTAGATGATGCAAGACCCCAATCGACTGAGCGACATCAAAAATCGGTTTGAATGGTAAATGATAAATATCAGCCTGGACGATTAAAACATTAGACAATCCTCGACACAGCCGATATGCCGTTTCCACCGACTCGCCCAAGTCTACTCCTATTGCAACTTTTGCACCCAACAAAGATGCTTGTTTGGTAAAGCGACCTGATCCACAGCCCAGATCCACCACCAGCTTATTAACCAGGTCGGCTGATTTTAAATATGGGGAAAGAAAGTGCAGGTAATTTTGTCGTTCGTAGTTGTTTTCTTTGTAGATTTTTTCCCACTCGTAGGCAAAACTGCTTCCGGTTTTTAGCTGATGACTTGTGGTGTGGTCATCAAAATTGTTTGATTTCAAACTATTACTCCATTCCTGAACTACGTGTTTAGGCATTTTATTAAAGTATTTATTAAAGAAACCTGCATGCTGAGAGAGGAGGTTTTGCTTAAGATCACCAGTCAACAGTCTGGGAACACCTGAGATTATCGGGTACCAATCAGTTGATGAAATCAAAATTCCAGCTACTAAACTGCCTTTATTTGAAGATAGAGACATCAACCGCAAGGGAGACTTGGTAATCGGATCGACTAAATACTTAAGGTGAGAAATTCTCATCGCGATGCGGTTGGGAGTTTTCTAAAAAGAATTACGGCTGAGATTATACCAAGAACAGGGACTATCCAAATAAGGTAATTGCAAGATGTCCGGATCAGGCTTTTAAACGGTGAGCAGTCGGGATAACCGTAAATACCCTCAGACCAAACGACATTTTTTCCACCGGTGTACTTATTTATAACCCAAGTTGCTATTTCGTCTGCATATCCAGCGTTTTTATAATATGACGCTACTAATGTTTGATCCTTTTCCAGCTCCTCGATTGAGTGCGGAATAACTACTCCGTAATCAGGGTCAAAAATCCACCAAGCTTCAGGATTTTTTGAAACCTGAGCAGTAGCCACCACATGACCGTTGAGCGTGATTGTTCTGGCGGAAATATCTTTTTTTTGCAATACTCCAACTAAGGCCAAGGTTTGCTGTGAACAAAGCCCCACCCCTCGAGCAAGGGCCAAATTTGGATCGCAGGTTTCATACTTAAGATAAATGGATGGTTTAATGAAACTGAGTAAATAGAAAAGATAGTTTTTATAAATGGGTATCCGCAAATGATACGCATCAATCCCAACATCGTCCCAATAGTGAACCATTCGTTTAAAAATGATGTCGGTTGCTTGCGAGGCAATGTCCGCAGGTTCTCCTGACAGGTTGTTCAACAATTCCATGGTCTGCAGATAACTATACTGAGAACCTCCGGGGGGGCGAGTGAAGCTATTTGAATAGATTAGTGAACTTTCCCATGGTTTAAACAAACCATATACATTTAAAATTAAAAGTGCCACTGACGTGATTAGCAATGTAAAGCCGAGGGTTAGCCTCATTTTAGGAAAAATGTTGCCTGAGCCAGAGTTCTAAGGTTAGTAGGGCCCAGATTCTGGCGGAAAAGTTGACGGCCGTGTTTTGATGCTGATTAAGCAGTCCCAGAATATAATCCTTTTCGAGAAACTCAAGAATCTTACTGTTTTTCGATAACAACATCTTTTTTGTGTAAGGCTTAAGATCGTCTTTAAACCAGACGGATATCGGAACCCCAAATCCCATTTTCGGTCGATTAAGAATTTCTGCTGGTAATAAACCTTTTAAGGCCCGCTTTAAAATATATTTACGAGTAATCAGATTTTTGAGCTTAAGCGATGATGGTATTCTGGCTGCTAGTTCCATAAATTCATGGTCAAGAAACGGTGAGCGACCTTCTAAACTTACCGCCATACTGGCAATATCGACCTTGACCAAAAGATCATCCGGTAAATATGTATTGATGTCGGTATAAAAAGCCTGATCCAGCTTGTCGGGAGTTCCTGATTCTTGGAAACGTCCGGCTAAGATGTTGGCGGTATCAAGTCCTAACATTTGAGACTTAAACCGTTTAGTGTAAAGCCTTTCCTTTTCTTCTTTAGGGAAATAGGCTAAATAGTCAACGTATCTTTGGGCATAGTTTTTATCAATCATTTTTGAGAACCTGACAGCTCTTTCGGTAATAGTTGAGGGGCATTTTTCGTATATGAGTTTCCATAAGGGCTTGGCTACTAATGAGTTGAGAAGTCTAAATTTTTCATAAAATAATGAGAACTGATGAATTGTGTACCAAGGGTACCCGGCAAAATTTTCGTCTCCCCCATCCCCGTTCAGAGCAACTGTGACGTGTTGCCTGGTCAGTTTTGATACATAATACGTGGCAAGGCCACTTGAATCAGCGTACGGCTCTTCGTAATGCTCAACAAGCATGGGAAGTGTCTCTTCTACAGATTCTGGCCTGACAATAAATTCGGTGTGGTCGGTGTGAAATCTGTCGGCTACCTGTTTGGCGTATCCCAGCTCGCTAAATTTGCTTTCGGCAAATCCGATTGAAAAAGTTTTTACAGGCCGAGTACTGTTTTTGGCCATCAGCCCTACTACCGCGCTGGAATCTACTCCGCCAGACAAAAAGGCCCCTAAAGGAACATCTGAAATCATTCTCAATTTGACCGATTCTTCAAGTTTTTGCAGAATTTCAGACTCCCATTCAACCTCGGAAAGATCCAGTTTTTGAGAAAAATCCAGTTTCCAGTACCTCTCTTTTAAAAATGTCTTTTTAGTGATGTCTAAAAATATGAAATGTCCCGGTTCAAGCTTTTGGATGTTGGTAAACCCGGTAGACGGGGAGGGACAGTATTGAAGGGTTAAGTAGTCATTAATCGCAGCGTAGTCGGGCTTTGGCCTTACTTCCTTTTGAGTTAAAATAGCCTTGAGTTCAGACGCGAAAATAAAGGTTTGTCCGTCAAAAAAATATTTGAATGGTTTTTTGCCGACACGATCTCTGGCACAAAACAAGGTATTTTTTAGCTGATCGTAGATGGCAAATGCAAACATTCCCCTAAGATGATCCAAGCAGCGGGAACCATATTTGTCGTAAAGCGCCATAATAACTTCGGTGTCCGATTGAGATTTAAACTTGTATCCCTTTTTGATTAAGTCTCGCCTTTTTTCCTGGAAATTATAAATTTCCCCGTTAAAGATAATCCAATAGCGGTTTTTGAATGACATCGGTTGATGCCCTTTGGGTGACAAATCGATGATGGCGAGTCTTCTGTGACCAAGGACGACTTTATGATTAGGGGAAACGTACGTTCCGTCGTCATCAGGGCCTCTGTGCTTAATAGCCAGGGTCATTTCCACGACTTCTGAAAGTGTAATATTTTTTGAATTGAGACTTATTTTCCCTGCTATGCCGCACATATCAATTTAAATTTTCCATATATAAACTCCATCTTTGGAATAAACCAGCTCGTATTTAGAAAACTTAGATAAATCAAGGCCAAAATAATTGACTTCTTTCCACCATTGGCGCCCTGAATAAATGCTATTAAATTTCTGAAACGAATACAAAATATAGATGTCAGATTTGTCCACGACAGAAGAGCCTATTGTCGAACTTCTTTGAATAGACCTTAATATGCCAATGTTTTTATTAAATAGATTCAAATCACCCTTATAGTAATCAAATTCCCGGATGTTTTTTAGGAGCAGCTCCTCGGTTTGGACTTCTTGACTTGCAGCTACCGGTTCAACAAGCTGAATAGTCCTTCCCAAAAAGAAATAATCAGATTCGGGAAGGAGTTGCCGGCGGCCAAAATAAGTAATCATTGGTAAATTGGCCTTTTGAGAGAAAAATTGTGCGGTAGGAGGGGTGTTGTTTTTTATCCAAAGCGCAGCTTCGTACTCAGGTTTTGACGTTAAAGATTTCTTTGCATACGATACATAAATTGAACCTATAATTCCCAGAATTTCACTAAAAATAAGAACTACTACCGTAAGTTTTGATAGGTTATTTAAACACTTGATACATTTCTCGTTTGTAAAAATACTGAAGATGAAAAACAAAACAAAAATTAACCACATCCGCTCTGGTAGATAGTAATAGCCGAGTCTGGGAAATATCTCAGCTAATGAAAAACAAAGCAGAGCAACCCAAAAATATGAATTTGAGAAAAGATCCGCAAAGCTTTTGCACTTTCCAACGAGCATTATGATTAGTAAAAATAGTAAGGTTGGACTAAGGTAGTACGAGTAAAACTGCGATAGCTCGAATATTCCGTTCCAGCCAATATTTATGCCATCCGAGCCGTAATTGTTTAAATACCACAAAGTCCAGTTGTGAAAATCCGTTATCCTGCCTAATAGATTTATTACGGACAGTTTCAAAAATCCCAGAGTGGGAATTATTTCCAGAGCATACAAAGTCATGAAAAGAGCTGTCGAAAGCACGAGCAAGGAAATTTGCTTGTCTGTTAATTTTGACTTGGGATTTAAAAACTTACCAACTTGGGTTTTGACTAAATTAATAAAATAATGTAACAACAAGAAAATAAACAGCTCATGGTAAAAGAGCCCTACGAAGCTAATTATGAAATTGATTATTTTCTTTTTGTTAAGAGAAGCTGGGTATGAATTTGAAAGAAATGCCGCATACAAAGCCAGGCCGATTATCAGAAGGGTCTGAGCTCTTACAATTCCAATTTCCATGTTCAATACAGGAATTGAAAAAAATAGCAGTATCCAAAAGAGAGAATTCAGCGGCTTTGATATTCTTTTGAACGCTAGCAAATACCCGCTCACGACAAGCAAAGCCTGAAGCGGGACAAAAATAATGGTGAATACAAAATATGGGTCGAGCTTGGTTGCCGCAGAAATGAGAGTTATTGAGGCCGGGAAAAACGGTCTATAGGCGCTAATTAATGACGATGCCTTTAGTTGCTGCTCGATCTGCAGAATGACTGCATAGCCGTCCCACTCTGGAATAGTGAAGTAAAAATAATAGAAAAGACCCTGAAGAGCTAAAAAAATTAATAGTCCAGCAAGAAGAGCTTTGTGACGAAAAAGTCCGGATATAATTGCCCTTAGATGTGAGGTTATGTATACAATAAGACAAATTAATAAAGCCTGAAGTATAAAAACTAAAACCGAAAGTTCTAACCCCCAATAATTAAGAACGTAGGCTACTGGAACAAAGATGAAAAAGTAGAAAGCGATAATTTCATAGATTCTTAATAAGATCTTCATACAGGTTAATTATCCTACTCCAGTTGTGGTTTTGTCTAATGAAGTTTTGGCTATTTTTTGATAATCGGGCGCTAAAATTTAGATCCTGATACAAATTGATTATAGCTTGTGCGTATTCATTTGCCGAGTTGCAATCGACAAAAATCCCAGTCTTGCCTGGTTCTACGAGATAGGCGATACCACCAATTTTCCGACTGACGACGGGAACGCCTTGTGCCATCGCTTCCATAACGACATTCGGCAGTCCTTCTGAAATTGAGGGGACAATAAGACAATCCAATAATTGGTAGATATTGTATATATCATGCCTAAATCCAAGAAAAATGGTATTTTTTTGGGAAGTTTCCTTTTGATTTCCGCCAATAAACACGAATTTAATATGCGGGTGAGTCACCAGAAGTCTGGCTGCATCCACGGCGATATCATAACCTTTGACTGATTCGGCTCTGCCTACGAATCCAACCCAATATTCATTTTTCGGCTTACGTAAATCAGCTGGAGGGGGTAATTTGTGCAAAAGTGCTGGCTCAACTCCGTTGGGAATGGTTTGATAGTTTAGTCTGTATCGCTTGGCAATAGGCTCCAATCCAGGATAAAGCAATATAACCACATGCGATAACCATAAAAGGGGCAATCCGATAATTCTGGCGTAAAGCCACATGATTGCTCCGACTAGTTTTGATCTAGGAAACCAGTTGATTCCAGGGAAGGTATCAGTAGTGGTAATGACTTTTTGGTGCATAATTCGGGCAATAGGAATAACTAAGGATGAAAAAAACATAAACTTAGATACCATAATTACATCCGGTTGGTAGGACTTCACCTGATTAATAAATTCGAGTAATAGGCGCGGGCACAAAGCGTAATTGACAGGATCTGGTATCAAAATTCCAGGAACGCTTAAAATCGTCAGGTTCGGACTGGGAGTATCTTTGGACAGTTTACGGCCACTGGTCAAAACTAAGACCTGATGTCTTTTGGACAGCTGATTGGCCTGCTTAACGGCACTGGCCATGGAAAGGTTTCTTGGGGGATATGAATCCAAGTATGTTTGGGTAACCAGAAGAATTTTCATTTCTTCGAAGATTTTTGAGGATATTTTTGAGATTTATCAGAAACCATTTGGTTTATCTTCCGATATAAATCCCTGATGGCAATGTGGTCCATAAAAATAATGTAGGTCAGTATCATAAAAGCCACTATCATCAAAAGGTCCAGGGCCCGGACTATACTTAGTCTAGTTAAAATAGGAGAAAGCAGATGGGGCATGAAGGTGAAGACGATGAATACCACCCAGACTCCGTTCCAGGTAAAAAACTCACGCCGGCCTAAATTTCCGCGTTTGTAATGAAGCCTTACCAAATACATCATAAACAATGCAAAGAATACCGAGATGACTTGGACGCCTAAGAAAGTTTCCACCATATGGTTTCAGGCAAAATTTTAATTGCTTCTATTATAGTAAATCCTTTGTATTTATCCATATAAATCGTTTCTATGGGAAATTCTATCCATTTCAATTTTTGCCTATGCATCCCCAATCTGGCCACAATCTCGGTTTCTACACCATATCGGTATGAGTCCCACTTTAAAAGAGAATATGCTTTTTTATCCAAGGCTCTAAATCCTGACGGGACATCCGAAATGTATACGCCAAAAAAGATGCTGATGTAAAAGGAGGAAAATTTATTACCCAATAGCTTAAGCGTGGGAGTGTTTAAGCTGGGCTTACGTGATCCGAAGACTACGTTGAAGCCTTTTTTAAGGTGCGACAAAAAATTGGGAATCTCTTTGGGTTCATGCTGACCGTCGGCGTCCATAAAGATGACCGCCTCGGCTCCCCTACTGAAGGCAAAATCAGCTCCAGTCTTCATGGCAGCGCCCTTACCTAAATTTAACTGGTGACGAAGCAGCCAACTGTCGTTTTTTAGTTTAATGGGGTTTATTGAGCCGTCGTCGACGACAACTACTCTATTTGGGGCGATAAACTTGGCCAGTTTTTTCAGGACTAAAGGAAGACGTGGCTGTTCATTGTATGCCGGAATAACCACATAGACACGTTTAAGATTCATGTCTGGACAGTTTAAGGTAATAAATCACCGCCGCAAGGCTTAGAAATGTCTGTCCTAATAAATTTGACAGGCCTGCACCTACTAAACCATATTTGGGAAGAAGGAGAGCACCCGATAAAAGAGTTATCGCGCCATGGACCAGGCCCGCCCAAAAAAAGAATTGCGGTTTGGAAAAATAGTAGAGAATACTGTCCCGGATCGGTGTCAGAGCTAAAAACAGTCCTTGGGCAAGCAATATTATGACGAAGGGAAACAGGCCGGCCAAATATTCACTTCCGGAAAAAACCATGAATCCGACACCAATAGGCAGAAGGACAATAACGGAGGCTAAACTGACCAGGCCAAAAAACAGCAGTGATTTTGTCAAGTAAGACTGATTGTGTTCGCGACTATCAAACCGGGAAAACTTAGGACTGGTGACTGCCCCCAGTGCTGAGACCAAATTGGGCATAATGATAACCGCCTGATTAGCCAGTCCATAAACGCCGACATCAGAAAGCTTTAGAATGTATGAAGTCAGGTAAGTATCAAGTTTGGAACTGATGGTTGAGATAGTGGAAAATCCAATCACCCATTTATTGAAGGATAAAATTTCCATGATCATCTTTTTTTCGATGGATACCTTCAAAAAATCCAGCCCGATTTTTTTGATGCCGATGAGAAAGCTTAAAATCGGGGTAAGAATAAAAAGCCAGGCGGCAACTGCAGTATCCATGCGACCCTGGCTTAACAAAATCACCGCCAAAATCAGTCTGATAAAGTTGGCTCCCACAAAAGTTAATCCCCACCAGACAAATTGTTCCTTGGCCTGGAAATAGTAAGTTACAAAATAAAAGAATAATTGAGAGGAAAATGCGATGGCTATCAAAGGCACGTAAGGAGTCATTAGGGGTTGATTGAAAATGATGACCGCCAACTCTTTGGAAAAGACCGTGCAAATGATGACAAGAGACGTGCTGGAGACGAGTTTAGTGAGAAAAGAAAATTTGAGAACCTGGTGAATCTTTTTGGGCTGACTTTCAAAACCCGATATGAATTTAACCATTCCCCTGTCGTTGCCAAAATCAAAGACCACCGTCATGATGGCGGCTGTAGCTACTATTAAGGCAAACATGCCGTATTGGGTAGGACCAAGCGATCTGGCAATTAACAAGTAAAAAACGGCAGCCAAGCCGCCGTTGGCTACGGTGCTAAATACGGTAATGGCGGATTGCCGTAGGGTAGTGGTGGTAAGCGCGTAGCGAATTTTATTTAACATATTCGGCTACTTTGTAGCCAAGTTTAAGCGAGTAATTAATTCCCCTGTCCTGAGGATATACCTGTTGAATGTTAGCTACAAAGAAACCAGGAGAGTTGGTCGTCATGGGTGGTAACTTATTACTGAAATTAGGAGTGACTATAGACTGAGCGTAGGCGGCTTTGAATATCCATGAATTGTTCACCCAGCTTTTGGAAAAATCAGGATTAATTTTTTTTAGACCCGGCAGATATTTTAGTAGAAGCTCGCCTGCAGTTAAATTAAAATAGGGATGGCCGGCAGGTAAATAATTGCCGACATATACTAGCGGCTTTCTGCCATAATTTTCCGAGTTTATAAAATTTGTGTGTTCGACTACAGCCAAAAATGGTAAATCTGAGTCGTTAATGTTGAGCCAATAAATATTGTTTGGCAGTAAGGACTTTTTGAGTTCTAAAACCAGGTTTACGGCCCCCAGATAATTAATTTGAGCGGACCGGGAATAAAAAGGGGCAATTTTTTGCGTGGCAGAAACCGGCAGGGTACTAATGACAATATCAAATTGCTGTGAGAACTTACCGGTAGATACTTTGTAACCTACAGATTTTTTTTCGATATTGGTTACCGGGGAATTGAACCGGAATTCCACACCGTTTTTTTTCAAATAAATTACGGTTTTAGTGGCCAGTTCCAAAAAACCGCCCTGAGGATATGCAAGAGCCTGGGTGCGAAATTTAATTCTGGCCCAAAACCAGACAGCGCTAATCTGAGACCAGAACGAATGAAATTTCTTTTCAAATAATGGCCGCCAAAGAATATCGAAGGCTTTTGAGCCCATGAGTGTGTTTAGAAGTTTGTTTGCCGTAACGTGTTCAAAAATGCGCCAGAATGGCCAAACTTTAAAAAACGCTAGAGTTGCACCGGTCCGCAGTTTGTCAGACAGATTTAACAGCGGAAATTGAAGCAAGGCTACCGGATTGTCAAAGCGGTAAAAACGGTGCTGGTAAAGGGTTGAGGAATTTACTGAATAAAAATTGATGGGGCAGCCTACCTGGCGACCTAAATCCAAAGCAAACTTGTCAGTACCAAACAAATGGTGGTAATGATGCTCCAGGCTCCAGTCCCAATCTTTAGCTTTAAAACCACCCGCCAATCCTCCCGGAGTTGACCCAGCTTCGATAATAGTTATCTGATGCCCTTTAGAGGCCAAAGCTAGAGCTGCTCCCAACCCAGTAAATCCAGATCCGATGATGGCAACTTTCATAGCTAGTAACCTATAAACTGACGCGCAGGCAAATAAACGGCGCTAGAATCAATTTTAGCTGGTTTTTGGGACAGGTAAACGGCCGAAGTGCCCGGCCAGTACACCTGGAAGTAATTATTGTCAGAAAGAGCAGTCTTTACGACCTGAGTTGGTTGCCACGGCAAAGAATCGTCCGAGATCTGATCGTAAAAGACCAGGGA
>MEXR01000045.1 GCA_001773775.1 Candidatus Amesbacteria bacterium RIFOXYB1_FULL_44_23
AACCCGTGAGCATATTTTGGCTTTAAAACAATACGGGGTAGTGAGATATCATAGGGATGTTTATGTAACAACAGTGTTAAATCGTATGGGAAATATTAATGATTGACAGGCTCCAACCCAAATCGTTGTATTACTACTTAGCTTCTATGTGGAAACTGTTTTGGAACAGTAATTGGTGGTCAGTGATAGGAATAATCATGGGCAGAACGGTTTTGTTTAAAACAAAATTGGGAGCAGCTTTCTGGTCGAGAAGACTTATGGATTTGTGGACGATTAAGGAAGTAGTTATGGATGATGTATATCGGCTAAATTGGATCAAGATAAAAAAGGGAGATGTGGTGATTGATATAGGAGCCGCTACCGGTGATTTTTCAATCATAGCCGCGAGAAGAGGGGCGGTTGTTTATGCATATGAGCCAGATCCTGACCGATTAGAGTTGCTAGGTATGAACATGCTCCAAAATCGAGTTAACTCGATATCTGTGGGAGGCTTTGCGGCCGAATCATTAGATGATATTTTCGATAAACGAAAGATTCGGTCTTGTAAGTTACTAAAAGTAGACTGTGAAGGATGTGAATATAGAATTTTTTCCCGGGCTAGTAAAAAAACACTGAAAAAGATTTCTAATTTAGCCATGGAAGTACATCTATTCGATAGTAATATGCAAAGGGATTTCTCGGATTTGAAGTCTAAATTGATTAATAATGATTTTGAGATTACGGTACTTGATAACCAAGTACACCGGAATGTTAAATATTTATTCGCTAGTAAGTAATTGTGGATCACGTAGCTATTATGAAAAAATCCTGGGGTTTATTGCCTAAGATCTTGTCGGGAAAAAAGACGATTGAATCCAGGTGGTATAAAAATAGATCAGCTCCGTGGGGAAAAATTATGGCTGGAGATACAGTCTATTTTAAAAATTCTGGAGAAAAGGTAACCGTTAAGGCTGAAGTAACAAAAGTATTGCAATTTGAAAATTTAAATCAAAAAAAAATTAAAAGTGTATTGCTGGAGTACGGAGAAAGAGATGGAATTGATGATATAAGTCTATATTACGATTTGTTCAAAGACAAAAAATATTGTTTGTTGATTTTTTTATGTAATGCTCAGGAAATCGAACCGCTCGAAATCAGTAAAAATGGATATGGATCTATGGCTGCATGGATAAGTGATTATCAATTTTTTCCAGTTGCAAAGAAGTAAAAATAGATTTAAGCGGTTTTTGATATTTAAAATTGAGAGTAATTTTCAACTACTGATTAAACCCAGGTGTGTCGGTTGATCCGTCAACGACAGCGATGCGTTCTATTACTAAATCTGAATTGACAACTTAAGAAGCTGCTGAATTGATACGTTCTTCAAGAAATTGTTCCCATTATAGATGTGGGCAATAACAGCTATCCTTTTCAAGATTGTTAATCAAAGGAATAGTGAATTTTACGAAATTGATTGTTAAACGATACGGTTTGATCCTTAACATTATCGCCTTTGAGGGCTTTATCCATCAAGGATGCTATTTTTTCCATTTCTGCCTTTTTCATTCCACGTCTAGTTACTTCTTGAGTTCCGATTCGAATAAACCACCTACCACCTGCTAATTCTGATCCTTCAAAATTGGTTGATATGTTATTTTTAACCAAATTTTTGTACAGGTCCAAATAATTACCCATTTTGTCGATAAACACGTGGACCTGGTGATCTTCCGAATACCGACCAGTATTGGCTTTTCTTACTTCATACCCCAAATCCTCAAATGATTTAGCCAAATCATTTGAGTTTGAAATAATTTGTTTAGCGTATGCCTGACCGAATTCTTTCATTTCTAGTAAAGTTATCGCCAATGGGACAAGGTGAATCATGTGTGGTGACGAATATAAAAAACCATCAATGATGGCATTGGCTTTATCTGAAAGAGCCTTATCTTTAAAAGCGATCATCCCTTTGTGGGGGCCAGGAAGAGTTTTATGAGTATTGGCGGAGATAACATTTGCCCCATCGCGGAAGGGGTCCTGAAATTGTTTCCCCATAATAAGCCCCATTGTGTGACTGGCGTCATAAATAATGATCGGTCCCGGTCCAATGGCCTCTCTAATTTCCTTAAGATTGTGTGGGTTTAGATAGTAAGACACATCAAGATAAATGGCTTTTACATTATTTTCCTTTACTGTTTTGGCAATTTTTTCTATATCAAACTTTAAGTTACTAAAATCAAAATCAGCAAAGACTTGTTTTCTACCAATTTTGTTAAGAATACCAACTGTGGCAAAATGGCCACCATATTCAAGAGGAACTGTCATTATTGTCTCGCCTGGCTCGGTAGTTGAAAGTAAAGAACACATCATGGAATGAACGCCGGAAAGGACATTTAGGTTTACAGCCGCAGCACCCAACATTTCTTTTGCCGCCTCTTTTGCAGCTTCTAATAGACATTCAACACTTTTAATTCCCAGGGCCGTAAAATGGCCGAAGTCAACGATATAATTGTCGTTTCCACCGCCCATATAGTACCTTTCGTTCATTTTTGATCCCAAAAATGTCCTTGCCGTGTCGGACATTTGAGCTTCGTTTGCAGTCAAATGAAGAAAGTCATTGTTTCTGACTTCGTCAAGTTTTATTTGGTTAATATGTTTATGGATATCCATTGCGGCAGTGATAATTATACATGAGGTAAACGAAGGTAGTATTGTCTTTTTGATTCAGGGAAGCGTTCGATACTGTAACGGAGGGCAGTGCGGGGCATAACTTGGTGGTTGGTATCCAGAAAGTCGGTGAGGTATTTTTCGCCACATCGTTTGCCGACCTCTCTTAACATCCAACCCACAGCCTTGTGAATTAGGTCGTGTTTGTCAGAAAGAAGAAGCTTAGAAATTTTTAGGGCATCTATGGGATCGTTATTTTTAGCGATAAAATACAGGCAGCCAATGATCGAAATACGTCTTTCCCAAAGGCTGGCTGATTTGGCCAACCTGTAAAGAATTGTCCGGGGTTTGTCTGACAAAAAGGCTCCAACTATTTTGGGGGCAGAAATGTCTACCAAATCCCAATTGTTAATATATTTAGTGTTTTTCAGATAAAAATCGTATATCCTTTTGGGATTTTCAGGGAATTGATAAACAAGAATCTGAATGGCGATGGAACGTTCTTCATGAAACTGAGACTTAATCAGTTTCTGGACATCTGATAAGGGAAGTTGTTTGAATTTTTTGGATATGGAACGCATCAGGGGGGTGTTTAGCCCTAAAAATTTATCACCATATCCATATTGCCCAGGGCCGGTTTTAAAAAACCAGGCAAAATTCTTGGCTCGCTCTGGATCAGCATGGGATCGAACTTCCTTTTGGACTTCTTCAATCATGGTTTTGCTATCAGGTAGTGTAGTTGAATGGTGTGAGAATTAAGGGATTTGGATTCTAATAATTCAAGTCGAACATCAAAGTCGGCGCCTTGAAAAAGTGCTTTTCCATTACCGAAGGCAACAGGTTCGATATCTATATATATTTCATCTACCAGATTATTCCGCATAAATGACGTCCAGGTTTGGTTTCCTCCAATTATGATCACTTCTCTTTTGCCCAACTCCTTAAATAGGTTAATCGCGTCGACGGGAGTTTTTGCTAAGTATGACTCAAATTTGTTTTTAGTCAGTTTTGGCTGAGAAGTTAATACTACCGTGGGCCCATGCTGATTAGGCCAATCACTATCAGGAAGAGTTAGGTATTCTTCATATGTTTTTCTACCCATAACAATTGCCCCCGCACTTTGACACATTGATATGTAACTGGCGTTACTTTCTTTTGTCCAGTTGGTCTCACCACTTACGTCTGCAATACAACCGTTTACGGAAGAGGCTATATAAAATATGACTTTCATGTTTCCAGGTGCTTTATATCCCCTTTTTCCACACCAGACAAGGTGGACGTGCGGGTGAGCTTTTGTCCGAGGGTATTGAAGCTGGTGCCGACATGACTCATCTGGTTGTAGGCGTTGGTAAGATGACGATTGAGCACGCTCAGATTATCTTCAATTTTTGAGTAGTCCTTTTGAATAGCCCGGAGAAGTTTAAATACCTCTCGGGACTTGTGCTCTACTTCCTGACCCTGGAATGACAGAAATAAGACCTGGAGGTGGGCGTACAGAGTATTAGGTGAAACAGGGTAAACACGTTGGGCTTGGGCAAACTTCATCAACTCCGGGATGTTTACTACTTCGTAATAAACAGCTTCGGAAGGAATATACATTAAGGCAAAGTCGGTGGTACCTTCTTCGGGTAATATGTATTTCTGTGAAATGTCGGAAATGTGTCTTTTGACATCGGAAACGAAACCTGACTTCGCCCCGGGAGTGCCATCGACTATGGCCCTAAATCCCTCTAGGGGGAATTTGGAGTCAATACATAAGAGACCAGCGTCGGTTTTTAATACAGCATCCACTTTAACCCCCGACCTGAATGAGTGTTGTAAGTGGAATGCGTTTTTAGGAAATGACTCACCTATCATGTCTTTTAAAATTTGTTCCCCAATATTTCCCCTCAGTTTAGGGTTTTGGAGAAATTCCTGAAGGGACTTAATGCCACGGCCAACTTCCGACATGGCCCCCAAGTCTTTTTGGACTGAATTCATTAAGGTGGCAGCAAAGTCTAATCTTTGATTGATTTGGGCCGTGGATGACTTCAGCCATTCGGTTATGGCCGGATCGGTGGTGGGTGGCTTGTTAAGCCAGTTGCGAAGGAAAAATAGTGAAATTCCAAAACCGAGCAGAATAACTGATAAAATAAGGAAAAGATCGATATTCATCGTTAATAATCATTATATATGAGCAGAAAAGGAATTCGACCCCAGTGGTATTTTGCAGCGGGGGTTGTCGGATTATTATTGTTAGCCTGGGGAGTACTGAGGTGGCCTCCGGAAAATGTATATATTGAATTGATTGGGTTGGGTTTGTTTTTTGCGTCTGGATATTCAGTTGTATATGGGTTAACAAACAAACGGAAGACCGCATTGGCGTTGATGGTCTTAGTGGGAGGATCACTAGTTCTCCGAAGAATGGATATTCTCGATGTTCTGACGGGAATTTTGCTGGTGATTATTTCTTTATTGATTAGTTTTATCAATTAAACTACTATTAGCCCATGCAAATTTCAAAACAGAAAGTAAATCGGGCGCTTGATAAGCAGTTGTCGGCAATGCTTTATCAGTTAATAGTTGATATTAAAAATCCAGAGGATGCAGAAAAAATATTCAATAATTTGTTGTCCGATACTGAACTTACTACTCTGATTAAAAGGTTGGGCGTAGCTTACTGGCTGACCAAAAAACGCAGTTACGAGGTGATAAAAACAAACCTGAAGGTCAGCTCTGCAACTATCGCAACCTTAGGGCGAGAAATTAAAAATCCCGGATGGCAAATGGCTATTAAAAAGGTTTTGGCAGAAGAGTGGGCAACCAAGTGGGAAGAAAAGATAAAAAAACTGATCAACCCAAACGCCAGTCGTTAGAACTCTTTGATTGGATCAAACAGAAAATTGTCCGGATTTGTAGACAACTTTATTTGAACCGTCTGTTAGATGCGCCGTTACAATACGGTCGGAAGTACTAATGATGTCTGTGTGTATTGCGGAATCGTTAAACCCGAGTGAAATCTTTTTTGACTTGGTCAAAGTCTTAGGGTCGCCCGTGTAGGTGTCCGCATATGCAGAACCAAGGGCGATGTGGGTGTTGCCAAAAGGTCCGCTAATGTTTTCGTCAAAAAGTGTTTCGGCCATAAAATGATCAATACGCGACAGTCTTTTGTCGGTTAAGGAAAATTCCCCAATTTTGTCGGCGTTTTCTACTTCAAGCATTTTTTTCAAGACATCATAGTTTTTGGTTGCAGAACTATTAACTACGCGGCCGTTTTTGAATTCCAGTTCAATGTTGGTAATTATGTTGCCATACCGATAGAGGGGTTGGTTAAACTTGATATGTCCGTTTGTCCCCCGCCAATCAGGTGAAGTAAAGACCTCAAAGCTGGGGATGTTGCGGCCAGAGCCACCAATCCATTTTCTGTTTTTGCCGGGAGTGATCCACAAATCTACATCCGCACCCTGAATGTGAAACTTGTCTACTG
Organism: Candidatus Amesbacteria bacterium RIFOXYB1_FULL_44_23; assembly: GCA_001773775.1. Taxonomy (GTDB): domain Bacteria; phylum Patescibacteriota; class Microgenomatia; order CAZETR01; family Amesbacteraceae; genus MEXR01. The sequence continues at coordinate 6,110 of MEXR01000045.1, forward strand.
ACATGGCGTTTAGAAAGTTTTGATACTGTATATTTTTTGTAAATACTTCCTGCCACTTGGCAACCGGGTCAGAAAAATCCAAAAAACAAGCTTTAATTATCTGGTCCCAGTACTGAGCCTGAGATAGTCCGGCTTCTTTGGCCATGGCAGGGGTGCCATAGAGAGCCAAAGTCCAGGTAAACTTTCCGGAATTTTCTTTGATGTCTAACCAATCTTTAAATGGTTTAGAACTTTTATTTCGAAGCATGATTTTGGCCGGATCGACTCCCTCCAACTCATGCAGGTTGGTGTCAGATATAATGCCAATTGAATGGTCGACTGAGTCAACCAAACCCTTAAAATACTTTTTGGGAAAAAACCGTAGTTGATGATCAGAACTCAGTTCATAGATATCTCTGGCGACATCATCGGGGAGGTAAAAAGATATCACGTGACCGCCCGATTTAAGGATTTGGTTTCTGACGGCTACATAAAGAGGTTTGGCTGCTTCTGAAGCGACCAACCGAACTACTTCTGCGTTGCGGAGACCTTTTCCTGAATTTAAGGCAAAATTGACTAACACCTGGGCATATTTGTTTAAGATTTCGGGGGAGGGGTAAAAACTCACATTCATAGCTAAAAATTATACACTAGAGGTGTTAAATTTAACTTTCTATCTAGTATTCTGATTTATGTTGGTTCACGACAGTAGTCACTCCTTATTTCAAAAACAGAGACTGAAGGTTGCTTGCAAAACATGTATTAGAAAATATTAGAACAAAAAATGAGCGTTTTGAATTCAAAAATGTAGTAAAATCTGTTTGTGGCTAAAAAATTTTATATAACCGCGGCAATCCCTTATGTAAATGCAAAACCTCATTTGGGACATGCCCTTGAATTTGTTCAGGCTGATGTTGTGGCACGGTACCACAGGTTACTAAACGAGGATGTCACGCTGTTGTCGGGTGGAGATGAAAACGCGCTGAAAAACGTGCAAGCCGCAGAAAAGGCCGGAAAACCTGTACAAGAATTCATTGATGAAAATAATGACCTTTTTATTAAATTAACACAACAATTGAACACCAAATTTGACGTGTGGCAAAAAGGGAGTGACAAACAAACACACTACAAGTCTAGTCAAGAATTGTGGGGATTGTGTAAAAATACTGGTGATATTTATAAGAAATCCTACAAAGGACTTTATTGCGTGGGATGTGAGGCTTTTTACGAAAGTGGGGATTTAAATGAAAACGGTGAGTGCTATGAGCATCCCGGGAAGAAGTTAGATGAGGTGGAAGAGGAAAATTATTTTTTCAAGTTATCGAAGTATCAAGACAAAATTATAGAATTAATTGAAGCAAATGAATTAGAAATAGTGCCGGAAGAAAGAAAAAATGAGGTGTTAAGCTTTGTTAGGGGAGGATTAAAGGACATTAGCATTTCAAGAAGTAACGAGCGGGCAAGAAATTGGGGGGTCCCAGTACCGGGAGACGATAGTTCTAGAATTTATGTATGGATGGATGCCTTAAATATCTATCAATCAGGAATAGGTTTTGGATGGAATGAAGAAACATATAAAAAACTATGGCCTGCCGATCTACATGTAATAGGTAAGGGAATTATTAGATTTCATGCAGTATATTGGCCGGCTTTTTTAATGTCGGCTGGGCTTAAATTGCCTAAAAAAATATTTGTGCATGGTTATTACACAGTGAATGGGCAAAAAATGTCAAAGACGCTGGGAAATGTTTATGATCCGATGCCGCTGTTAGAAAAATATGGCGCAGATCCATTGCGGTATTACATGCTAGCTAAAACTCCACCATTTACTGATGGGGATTTTTCAGAAGAGAAGTATATTGAAATATATAATGCCGACTTGGCTAGTGGGTTGGGAAATTTGGTGTCAAGAGTTACAAACATGATTGGTCGGTATTGTGACGGATTAGTTCCGGCAATAGACGGCGTTGCTGACGAGCACCCACTGCGGGTTGATAATAAAATTCACAACTGGAAAAAGGTATGGAAAGACATTGATAAATACGTTCCCGAGTTTAAATTTGATCAGGCGGTTGGATCGGTGTGGAAGTTTCTAAAAGAGGCTGATAGATACATTGATGACAATAAACCGTGGGAGCTGGCAAAAAAGGATCGTGCCAAATTAAATTGGGTGCTTTACGGATTGGCGGATAGTCTACATCAAGTTGCTTGGCAAATTTATCAATTTTTGCCTGAAACTTCAGTCGGTATCGCGAAGGCGTTTAGTATTAAACCTTTGTTAGTTGATTCACCAAATAGCAAAGATTCTTGGACCAACCTGAAACCAGGAACTAAAGTTGTGCTGGAGAAACCATTGTTTCCCAGAATAAAATGACGGACGTACACTGTCATCTGGATAACCAGCTCCTGGGAAATTACACACCAGAAAGCGGGCTGGTGTCAATTACAAACGGAACGGGATGGAAAAGTTCGGAAAAAGCTATTGAACTGGCAAGTAAAGATTCAAGCGTCTGGGCATGTGTAGGACTGGCTTATGAAAAAGGGTTTAAGCTTTCTGAAGCAGAAAAAAGATTAGAAAACCTAGCCAAGAATGACAAAGTGGTGGGAATTGGAGAGTGCGGATTGAATTATCGGCAAGACACAGACGACGAAACAAAGATATACCAGCATAAACTTTTTCGAGCACACTTGGCTGTGGCGCAACGATTAGGACTGCCGGTTGAGGTACATAACAGAAATGCTGATGAGGACATTTTGAAGATATTGGACGAATTTCGAGATGTGAAAATATTGATGCACTGCTTTACTCGAGGACGTGAATTTATGAATAAATGCGTTGAAAACGGTTTTTACATGAGTTTTGGCGGATTGGTAACCTACGCAAACAATTCCAGAATGAAAACGATGGTTAAGGAAGTGCCGTCCCACCTTTTGCTACTGGAAACAGACTCCCCATATTCGGTACCAGCCGGGATCAAGGAACCACACAATACCCCGACAAATGTTAAAATCGTGGCTGAGGTGGTAGCTGAATTAAGGGGATGCTCTGTGGCAGAATTAGAAGCGACTACCGATGCCAATGCCAGGCAACTATTTTTTAAATTAAAATGACCAGAAGGCGATTGTTGGAAATTGTCCCAGGATTTGTTAGCTGGAACCTAATATTGTTTCTTGTTTGGGGTGGTTATTTTTTCCCAGTTTTGACTGCTTATTTTATTTTGGCTTTTGACGTTTTTTGGGTTTGGAGTGGTTTTGAAATGACCGTGGCTGCTATGTTGTCACACTTGCGAATTGAGGCTTCGGAGAGGCTTGATTGGATGGGAGAAGTAAAAGGATTTGGAGATTGGAAAAATGTACGACACATTGTGATGGTAACCATAGCCAATGAACCCGTGGAAATTTATCAGGGCATACTTGAGGCTTTGGCTAAACAAACATTTCCTTTAAAACAAATAGCCGTGGTAATGGCTACAGAGGCCAGATATCCCAAGGGGAAAATTGAATCGGAAAACTTAAGAAGGGTGTGGGGGGGGAAATTTGGAGCTTATTTAGTAACATCACATCCGGCTGACATCCCGGGCGAAGTCAAAGGTAAGTCGGCCAATGAAGCGTGGGCAGCAAAAGAGGCAAAGAGAGTTTTGATAGACGAGCGAGGCTGGGATATGCGTTATGTGACCATTACATCAAACGACGCAGATGTAGTTTTACATAATCAATATCTGGCGTACTTATCCTTTAAATTCTTGGACGACCCTCAAAGATATCGTAAGTTTTGGCAACCGGCGGTAGTTTTTTACAATAACATATGGAGAATTCCGGCTGCAACCAGAATTATTAATACCTTTTCCAATGTTTGGCAAATGGGAGTTTTGGTAAGAAAAGACAGATTAATTAATTTTTCTAATTATTCCGCTTCCTTAAAAATGATTGACGAAGTGGGTTATTGGGATACCGATGTCATACCTGAGGATTACCGAATTTTCTTTAAAGCTTTTTTTAAACTAAATGGTGAAGTTGAGGTAGAACCTATATTTTTACCTTCAAGCGCAGACGCAGCTGAGTCCACCAATGTGTGGCGTACATTTGTAAACGAGTACGAACAAAAAAAGAGATGGGCCTGGGGAGTGTCTGATTTGCCACTTTTTATGGAAATGTATGCCACTCAGCCTAGAGTTTCTTTTGTTAATAAAACACTGAGAGTATTAAGGGTTGCCCAAGATCACTTACTGTGGCCGGTAAATTGGTTTATTATTACGATCGGCGTGTCGGTGGTAACGGTGATCAATCCTGCTTTTAAACGAACATCGTTGGGTTTTATGCTGCCACAGATTTCTTCCGGAATTTTAACTATTACGTTGGTTTTTCTTTTGATGATGCTGTTTATTGAATTCAGACACAGACCTCCAAGACCGAAGAACATTCCCTGGTGGAGATCATTTTTGGCACCATTTGAGTTTCTGCTGATGCCTATTTCAGGATTCTTTTTTTCGGCTCTTCCAGGTCTTGATGCTCATACGAGATTAATGTTGGGTAAATATATTGAATATAGGGTAACAGAAAAGGTAAAGTAGAATAAGTGAAAAAGATATTGGTGTGGATTGAAAAAAATGAGTGGATGCTAGTGGTTGTGTCTGTGGGAATTCTGCTGCGAATCCCGTCACTATTTGAGCCGCATTGGTATGGAGACGAGGAGATTTATTTGACGATTGGTCAAGCAATAAATTCCGGATTGAAACTTTATCAACAAATACATGACAACAAGCCGCCGTTGTTGTACTTGATGGCCGCCCTATCGAACGGAGAGCTGTTTTGGTTTAAGTTTTGCTTAATGATTTGGAACACTCTGGCTATAGTAACTATGTATAAATTGGCCAGAAAATTAGGATTTGTAAAGAAGAAAGCAATTGCAAGTGCCGGGATATTCATGGCTCTAACAAGCTTGCCGTTTCTTGAGGGAAATATAGCCAATGCAGAAATATTCTTTTTACTACCAGCAATGCTGGCTGTAATAATTTTGTGGGGCAAAAATATCTCCTTAAAACATATTTTTGTGGGCGGACTGTTTTTGGGAATCGGAGCTCTGTTCAAAATGCCGATACTGCTGGAGGCCGGGGTGTGGCCACTATACTGGCTGATTTTTGAACCAAAGCGATGGTGGAGTAAATCACTAATACTGGCAGCCGGAGTACTGATGCCAATTGGACTGAGCTGTGTATATTACTGGTGGGAGGGAAGCCTGAAGGCTTATCTGGTGGCGGCGTGGGCCCAAAATTTGCCTTATTTATCGTCATGGAAAGCAAGTGGCTCCGGCGATGGAATTTTTTCCCTGAAAGGTCGTCTGGTGGTATTAATTGCCCTGCTGGCTCCAATTTTAGGGTTGGGAAAGAGATTGGGCAAAAACTTAACATTTTATTTAACCTGGTTTGTGATTGGTCTGTTTTCGGCTTTATTATCAGGCAGGCCTTATCCTCATTATTTAGTTCAGATAATTCCAGTGTTATCCCTGCTTGTACCGGAACTTTGGATTGGAGAAAAATACGGAAGGAAGGCCGCGGTTTTAGCTATTGTTTTGGCTGTGATAACTTTTAATGCGTATGGATTTTACAATTATCCCGTGATTCAGTACTACCAAAACTTTTTAGAATGGACATGGGGCAAAAAGGATCGACATAATTATTTTGAATGGTTTGACAGACAGGTTAATGCAAATTACGGGGTGGCGTCATTGGTAAGTCAGATAAGTTTCCCAGGGGACAGGCTATTTGTGTGGGGAGATCAACCTTCTATTTATGCGCTTTCCAGAAGATTGCCGGCTACAAAATACACAGTTAAGTATCATATTAAAGATTTTAAGGCGGAGGGCTATTCCATATCTGAAATTGCAAACTCTTTACCTAGGGTGATAGTGAGTTACGGAGAAGAGGACAGTTTGCCAGGTTTGCAGTCGGTGTTGTTGTCGCGATACATGTTGGTAGCAAAAATCAGCAACGCTGCAGTTTTTAGACTGTATAATAGTGTCGCACATGGAAAAGATTGATTGGTATAAGGTTTGTCAGAAGTTTTTCTTGTGGCAATGGGTAATCATGGCAGCAGCCCTGGCTTTTGGGATAGGTGTAGGAATAGGATTGGGAAAAAGCCTGCCAACCCAGATTCCCTTGTATTATAGTCGACCTTGGGGAGAGGAGCAGCTGGCAGGAAAGGCTGAGTTGGTTGTGCCATTGTTGGGAATAGTTTTTTCGGTTTTACTTTCAAGTTTTTTGGTGAAAAAAGTCGGCAGTGATAAGGTTCTGGCAGCTTTGATCCTGGGATCAACGGTAGTTGCGGAAATGATGTTGCTACTGGCGATGATTAGGATAGTTGTGTTAGTTATTTGAAATTTATGATGTTTGTGTGGCAAGTATTATTAGTGCCGCTGCTGGTTTCGGCGGCTGTGTCTTTTGTGGTTACCAAGTGGGTGATTAATAACGGCAAAAAACTGAAGATTATTGATGACCCCAAAACCCACGCCTTACCCAAGGTGGTCCATAAAGAACCAGTGCCCAGGGGAGGAGGCATTCCGATATTTGTGGCAGTGGCTTTGGGATGTCTGGTTTTTTTACCTCTAACGACCAGAGTGGTGGGGATCGTTGTGGCTTTGGCACTATTGGCCGTAGTAGGTTTTTTAGATGATAGATATGAGGAAAAAATTTCTCCTTATGCCAGATTGTTGGTAAATATTTTGGCGGCCTTGTGCGTAATTGGGACGGGGGTTGGGATTGCTTTTATAACAAGCCCGGTGGGGGGAATTGTTCATCTTGACTGGCCCAGATGGTGCTTTTCGGCTTTGGGAAGCCAACATTGCCTATGGATATTGTCCGACGTGTTTGCCCTCCTGTGGCTAGTTTGGATGCAAAACATAGTCGGCTGGAGCAGTGGGGTTGATGGGCAATTGCCTGGATTCGTGATTACGGCCGCCATAACGATTGCGGTTTTGGGGATGAGGTTTGGAACTGATACTTCACAGGTGGCAGTGATAACTTTGGCGGGAATGAGTGCGGGAGCATATTTGGGGTTTTTGCCTTGGAATTGGTGGCCGCAAAAAATAATGCCTGGCTATGGAGGAAAAAGTATGGCGGGATTTTTACTGGGACTTTTGGCAATCATGTCAGGGGCTAAAGTGGGGGCCATGATATTGGTTTTGGGAATTCCTTTTATTGATGCGGTAATGGTGATAATTAAAAGAGTACGAGAAGGCCGATCTCCGGTTTGGGGAGGGAGAGAGCACCTCCATCATTATTTACTGGATAAGGGGTGGGGCAAAAGAAGAATAGCGTTGTTTTATTGGTTTATGTCGATAGTGTTTGCCATCCTGGCGCTACAATTGAAAGCCGGACTGAAGTACTTTACAATGGCGACAGTAGTGTTGGTTATCGGAGGAACAATTTTGTGGTTACAATACTGGTCAACTTATTCAAAACAGCCAGACCCAGACAATGGGTGAAGAATTTCACCTTGTTTGCGGCGCTGATATTTACCGGGCACTTATACACTGCTCCTGTATGGATTAAGGATTTGGGAATAATAGCTCAAGCAACCGTGGCTTTTACTTTGGTCGCTATTGCCATCTATTTTTTGAATGACATTAAAGACATAAAAGCGGATCAGGCTCATCCGTTTAAGAAAAAAAGGCCTATTGCAGCCGGCAAAATTTCGATTCCCCTGGCTTGGTCTGTTTTTGGAATTGCGACCGTGTGGGGGTTGTTTTGGTCTTATTCCTTGTCTCCTTTATTTTTTGCTGCGACTGCGGGGTACTGGGTGCTGCAAATAATGTATTCCTTGTGGTTAAAAAATATAGAGGTAGTGGATGTGTTTGTAATTGCTTTGGGATTTTTTATAAGAGTGTTTGCCGGGGCATTGGTGATTAATGCTCATTTGTCTATTTGGTTTCTACTGTGCGTGATTTCTACTTCACTGTTTTTGGCAGTAGGGAAAAGACGCGCCGAACTGGCAATATTGACCGAACAGGCAGCCGCAATTCAACATCGCAAGGTGATGGGAAAGTATAGTGCCGACATTTTGGATTCATATTTATCCATGTTTGCTACGGCGGCATTTTTATCATGGGCGTTGTTTACCTTTAACTTTTACGACCAGACCGAACTGACAAATCCACAGCCAAGTTTGGTTCTGGTATCCAGAACTTTAACTATAAATAAATGGCTAATGACCACAATTCCGGTAGTCATATTTGGAATCATGAGATATTTAAGAATTATTTACGATGGAAGTCGAGCAGAATCCCCTGAAAGAGTGATACTTAGCGACAAGCCGCTTCTGGGATCTGTTTTAACCTGGATTTTGATTGTAGTGGGGGTACTGTACTGGTCTTGGTTTTGACTTTAAATTTTTTGGGCGTACTCGGATGAAATCCAACCTGAAGAAGTAGCTGAAAGCTCGGCTTTGATTAAATACCAACCACTGACTGAATCCAGCAGGGGATAGGTTTCTCCGGGATTAACTCTTCCTACTTCGGCAGAATTCCTGTTTGGAGCCGAACGAACACGCAAAAACCCGGTGGGGGTAGAGGTTATTTTGACGGTATTAGATCCGGGAGCTGGCGTCGGAGAAGGTGTTTTTATAGTAGCCGATGAAGTAGCGTCGGAAACTTTGGGTGTGGGAGAAGGAAGCGGACTGGGTGTGGGACTGACCGGTAGGAGTTGGGCGGTAATTTGGAGGACGTAGTCGTCCATGGCTTTGGCGTTTATGGTCCTAGAAGCGTATCCCGGAGCTGAGATTTCAATTTGATGATCAAGCGGGCTGAGAGTACTAAGAGTCAGAGGGGTAAAACCCTGCGGTTCGCCGTCAACAAATACAGAGGCTGAGTCGGGATCTGAAGTGACCACCGTCAAAGAAGCCGGCTTTCCAGGGGAAGAGGTAAGAGTAATAGTCTCTCCAGCAGATGAGGTGCCATCTGCTCCAAATTCTCTTTTTATTACCGTATAAATTTTATCGGTAAGGCGAACTTTGGTTTGAAAGGGGGCTTGAGTGGCTGAAGTCTGCTCAGGAACAATTTTCAGAGTGATTTCCCCCGGGGGGAGAAGTTTTTCAAAGGGGGTGCTGCCTTCCTGAACATTATCTATAAAAACCAGGGCCGTAGGAGTGGACTCTATTTTCAGCCCTGCAGTTGGTTGTCTGGCTTTAATAAACTGGGAAGCAATGATGCCAGCGACAATGCCAACGCCGGAAAAGATCAGAACTAGGGGTAAATACTTTTTCGAAATCACAAGCGTAATATAACACAAAATTGCTATAATTCATCAGTATTGCACGTTGGCCGGATGGCGAAGTGGAAACGCTGCGGTCTGCAAAACCGCCACTGCGCGGGTTCGATTCCCGCTCCGGCCTCTGGGAAAATGAATCCTGAGGCTTTCACTGAAAACTTGCCTAAGGCGGGTCTGGTGTGTAACGGAGTGGCTATTGCGGCCTTATTTGTGGCTAAATTGATCTCCGTGTCAAATAATAGTGAAGCTGCCTGGGGGCTGGGGGCAATTTATACTGCATTTACGCTTGCGGCGGTCGCGATGACTTTTATTGATTTGGGTGTAATAGTCGGCGCGCACAGCAAAGGCTACAAAATAATTGACGGCAACGAATCGATATTTTCTGATAGATCTGTAAACTTATTGGCGACGGCGGTAAATGTTTTTCTGGGAATGATTAATAAGTTGGTAGTGGTTAATCCCCCATTTTGATAGCCAAATGTAACCCGAAAATGGGGGAGACCTTATGTCTTCGGTTTATCTTCGGAATGGTTTGACTTTGTAAGGGGGATTGGATATACTGCGGAGCAGATCTCCGCGTATGTAGGAGATTTTTTTTAATCTTTATGAACAAGGATTGGAAGGCGTGGATTATGCACAAGGCCGAACCCCTGCTGGGTCGGGAGACTACTCCCCTGCCGGTTAAGGAGCTGGCCTGGAAGGCCGTCAATTTTGCCGTGAATTGCGGCATAAGCCATCCGGTTAGTTTTGCCTTGCGACCCATACTGATGCACAGCAATCTGAGGCTAATGGTGGGGGTGAATTTGGCAATCATTGTGGTTCTGGCTGCCGTATTCGGGCCTATCCCCTCTCTGGCTGAAAATGCAGGCGGTCCACTGGCTATAACCATAGCCACCGAAGGCGAAGTTAAGCTAATAACTGAAGCGACAGTGGCATATCCCCTACCCAGTCAGGGTTTGATAT
>MEXR01000046.1 GCA_001773775.1 Candidatus Amesbacteria bacterium RIFOXYB1_FULL_44_23
CGCGACTTTGATAAGTGGCTTCAATTTTTGTAGCGATTCCATAAGTAAAATCACATTTTCATAACTGGATTCGTTATATACCACAGTAAGTGACAGCAAGTCAGAAGCAGCAACTTCAGCTGCTACCGGGACAGCGCTCTCCGATGCTTCTTTCACATCTCCGACCGTGGCTTTGTAACTATCGATTGTCATACCCGCCTCGGAAGCTGACAGCTGCAATTCAGCCAGAAGCAGCCACACTCTTTTTGATGGCGGCACTGCCACCAGTAACTTTTTCATTTTCAAAAGCAGATCTTCTGTGTTAATGGCTCTTAATTTATTCAGTTTTACTTCTAACTGAGCTGCTTCCAGCTCTTCCTGATGCGTTTGAGTCGGCTTAACCAACATTCTATCCAGTGATTCCACCCCTCCTGAAAGAAAAAAGTTCAATCCGACCACTATCATGACTACTACGAGAATTGGATACGTCACCCAGGTCCAATCTTCAACTTTCACGCCAAATAATCTCATTTTTCCTTCCTCCCCGAAAGCATCAGTGACAACGTCCATCCGGTTAAAGTGTCCCAGTTAACCTGTTCCACCAGAACCGAAGAATAGTGTTCGGTTATATAATTCTCATACTCTTTTAAAGCCGCCGAATCAGAAGCCGAGACCACCACCAGCTGAGATCCTGGTTTTAAGTTCCATTCCACCACCGGCTTATCAGAAACCAGCAGTAATTTGGATTCCGCCGAAGCGTTTTCCCTGTTTGCTAAAAACTCATTCACCGCCCTGGCCCGAAGAACAATTTTTCTGGCTAATGCTTCATTTTCTGACAACATCCTTATTTCCTGCTTCAGGCTTTCAACTTTTTTTGAAGAAGCCTTCTGTTTGGCCGTCCAATACCACCACCAGCCAAAAAAAGCGGCTATCGCAATCAGGTACACTCCCAAAACCAGTGTCGTCCAGGCCGTCACCACTTTCCGCCATTTGGCTAATTCCAAATTCCGTTTTTCGTCTTTGGATACTAAATTAATCATATATCCCTCATACCCAGTCCTACTGCCACCCCGTACAGGGGACCGGAAGTAGCCAATGCCTGTTGTTGCGGCTTATCCAAAACCAGTTTTATAAACGGATCACCCACCGACATTTCCATTCCTACTGCCCCCGAAAGCATGGCCACCATCTCCGGCATCATGGCCACTCCGCCGGTTAATGTGGCCAAAGTAATTCCCTGTCCGGAATGCTTGGACGTATAAAAATCAGCCGTTTTTCTGATTTCTGACGAAATCACATTCAAAACCGGCTTCATCGCCTCAACCAGCTTCCCCCCCAGCTTTGTTGAATCAAGCCCGTATGTTACTTTATATTGTTCAGCCAATGACAATTCCAGTCCCAGAGAGGACTGAATTGCCCTGGTTAAAGCTTCCCCGGCCGTAGGAATCGTTCTGGCAAAAACTAATTGGCCTTTTTCTACCACTCCCACATTAGTGCTTTTAGATCCCACATCAATTATTAAAGAAGTTGGATACGAAGAAGGCACCATGGCTCTGGAAATCGCCATTAATTCTGTTTCCAGCGCTACTACTTCAAGTCCGGCCTGTTCCATTATCGACACATACGCGTTCACCAAATTTTTAGCAGCTGCCACCAACATTACTTCCATCCCTCCGCTGGTCGGATCCTTACGAATCACCTGATGACTCCATACCGCCCGGTCTGCCGGAATCGGAATATACTGCTCCACCTGCCACTGCAATGCCTGCTTTACTTCATCATCACTCATCAAGGGCAGTTCCACTACGTGTGACGACACTTGTCCCTCAGGCAAAGCCGCAATCACTTTGGTAGCCCTGACTCCGGCTTCTTTTCTCATTTTGATCAAAGCTTGCGAAAAAGATCCCAGGTTTGCCGGATTGCCCGCAATACCACCGGAAAAGGAAGGCATCGAAGCCGCCGTCACTAGTTTCCACTTGTCTTTTCCGGCCGGCACCAACTCCACCATTTTCGTGGTGGTAGATCCGATATCAATTCCCAGTCTGGGCAGGTTACTCATGAGTTGTCTAGTTTTGTTTAATTATCGCTCCTCCGGAAAATAACGCGTTATCAAATACTGGCGGCAAATCATACTGACGCACTGTGGCCTTAACTCTTTGCACCGATTCTCCTGATCTGCCGACACTTTCCACTACTCCGCCCTGAAAAGGAAAGACCGCTGCGCCAACAATCTGCACCGCCAATGGCTGGGATGGCGGATTAACCACCCCGTTTGCAATTAATCTGACTCTCATAAATAAAGTTGTAGCTCCTGCAGGAATCTTAATGTTTCTGCCAATGTCATCAACAAAAAGAATTTGCACATTGCTATCATAATTGTAACTGGGAGATGTGCCACAACTATTAGGTCCGCCTCCCGGACTTACAAAATTAGCTCTGGTTCCCGAGGGGTCATACGCTTTGCCGCGGGCATACACAACTGGTGGGACCACGGAATTGTCTTGGTAATAAATCGCCACTTCAATTGCCGGTTCAGGATTAAGAGGGCTTGTCTGAGAACCCCAGCAAATTCGAATACCCGCATACGAACTGGAGTCGGCAGGCAGTTCGACTGTCGCCACATCACCATCTATTAAATTACTGGGTTGGTAACTGTCACTGCCCCCTAAATTGGCCGCATTAGGCACAAAATAATCCGCGTTTATTTCTGACACAGTTCCTCCTCCTCCCACGCCGGTCACCACATTTGGAAAACTTACTCCGCCCAAAAATCTTTCCAGACCCACCTCAGCTGCCTCCAAGGCTCTGACTGATTCGTCCTGAGTAGTCGTCATAGAAATATCGGTTACGCTTCTGGAAGAGATAGACAGGGCCACAGTCATCACCACTGCCAATATCAACATCACCACAACCAAAACCTGGCCCTTTCTCATGTCATCATTATGACGTTTTATGGATTTAGTTGTCAACCAAATCAAGTTCCCGGATTTCTTCTGACCACGCTGGTTCTGAAAAACAAATCTTCGGTATCACTGACATCTATTCCGTTTGCCGAGCTGATACTAAAACAAATAGTCACCGCAGGTCCCGAGCAACTAAACATCGCATTTCCGGCACAACCCGCAGTCGACACCTGCACCTGATTCGACGTCATAAACGATCCGCCCTGAGTAATTCTGTTAGTAGCCCCGTCCAAAGCATATGAAACCAAAATATCTCCGGCGGTCGTTTTTCTGGTTAGGGTCAGATTTGTAGCAGCGCAGGTATTAATCGCCGTAGAATAAGCGATATCCTTAGCGATTAAATCCATTACATAAGCCGCGTCTGATCTGACCCTGTTAATTGCCGCGGATTTTCTGGAATTTTTCAAAGCCGTAAATAACATCATGGTCGAGGCTCCGATCAAAGTCACAAATAAAGCCATCCCCACCACCAGCTCAATTAGAGAAAACCCCTTTTTGTTTGAGTAGTTGTGATTATTAATTTCGGATGAACTCATAATATCTGCGAATGGTATATGGTTTGTTGCCTTCTATCCAGGTAACAAACACTCGACCTCTTATTACCGTATCTGTTCCAACCGCCAGTGTACTTAAAGTCATAGTTCTCATAAATTCAACCGAACCGTCTATTACATCGCCGACCGGACATGAAGATAAAGTAAATCCTAAATCATTAAAACAATACGCCCTGGTTGAAGGGATGGGACAAGGTGCCGTCACACAGGCCCGATCCGCAATATCTTGCCAACCGTTGGCCTGTTCCCAGTCTTTTAGCCAAGCCATACCCTCATCGGCATATTTTGCCGCCACACTTGCTCGGGCCGACAGTCCAGAATTTGACATCGCCCTGGTAGCCAACTGGATTACGGCCACCAGCCCCACAGCCGCCACACTTGCCCCTATCATTACTTCCACAATGCCCATTCCTTTTAATAACCGGCTCCTCATATACTCAGTGTATCATTCCCGATATCAATCCACCAAACCCGACCTGGTGACTGAAAATGATTGGGGGAAAGACCCCAACCATGAGACAGTGTAGTTGCAACCGGCAACGGGAGCATTTGACGTCCCGTTTGATAAATATTGCACGTTCGCGCAACTCTGAATTATCTGAATTGAAGGGTTAAATATTTGAGTTTTTTGCATAAATACAGAAGTAGAACACACGCCGTTTGTAATCACCTGCCACACCCCTCCCACCACCGCAGTTCCCACTCGCCAATATGTAACGGGGCTTTCTACTCCGCCTACCCCATTACAAGTATTATCATCTCCGACTCCTGATTCACATACAGCGCAATCTACCTTCCCCGCGATCACATTTGCTCTGGCCAATCTATGAGCTTGTTTTAATGCTTCAGTACTAGCCACCACAACTTGTCTTCTGTTGTAATTCACAAAACCAGTCAATGATGCAGATGTCATCACCGTTACCAGTCCCACGACCAATATCAATTCGATTAATGTAAACGCCTTTTTCATGGGTTGGAAACACAGACATTTGCTCCGGTTTTCTCCATCGTGTCACAAATAGTAAAAGTGGTGCACCTCGGAGGATTAGTTCCGGCGCAACCGGGTGGACCCGGAGTATATGTATACGCCGATCCGTCCCGGGGATCTGTAGGTACGGGTGCAGTAATATAGTTTGGTATTAACGAAGCTGTCGTGAGGGGATATCCGCCCAGATCATTTCTGTAAAGAGCTAAAGCGGAGGCTATGGTATTCAAATCACTTTGCCTTCTGGTATCTCTTGCATACTGCTGCGGCCCGGGACCGATTCTGGACATCAACGCTGCAGAAATCACCGCCAACACTCCCAACGATACCATCAGCTCAATCAGAGTAAATCCTTTGTTATTCCTGAACATACCAATTACATTGTACATTGTCTCCACACATCACTGTCAAATCGCGTTTGATATCTTTATCGCCGCCGTTTTCCAATCCCGCATAAATCCTGAAAGTCTGGCGGTCCGGCGAAGCCCAATATACGTAAGTCCTGCCCTTACTTGTTAATGGGTCTCCGGGAATTAAATTGACATAAATTACTCCCTCTTCATCTGTTAATCTGCCTTTGCCCCATTCGCATACCAAGCCTCCCTCATTTCCACAGGATTTAATTTTTCCCTCCGCCGTAGCCATTTCCGGAACCACTTTATAATCATCGCGAAATTTTCTGATACCTCTGCCTATCATCTCCGCGTCAGCTTTTCTTTGTGCGTCCCGCGTTTTTATTTCGCCCAGTTTTATCTGAAAAAAAGACAGTCCGAATATAACAATCACCGTCACTGCCAGTATTCCAGCTTCCGATTTCTTCCAGTCTAGTAAGGAAAACCCATCCACCTAATTATTGTATCACCCCAAAAATATGCCATCCAAGCTCCTATAACCAAAAACGGCCCGAAGGCAATTTCACTTTTTAATTTCTTTTTGCCTTTTATTATTTGATACACCCCGACAATGGCTCCGGTGACAAAGGCCAGCCACAACCCGACCAGTGTGTTCTGCCAACCCAACCAATATCCCATCACTGCCGCAATTTCCACATCCCCAAATCCCATTGCCTTTCCTTTTGTAGCTGCCCAAATTCCTCCGATAATTCCCACTCCGGTAACTACTCCGACAAGAGGTGACAGCGAAAGTCCCACCGACATCAGAACCAAAACAGCCCAGGTAATTACTATGGCCTCACTTACCAATTTTGTTTCCCAATCCATCACCGCAATAATTGTCGTTACCCATAAAATTCCGAAAAGTAAAATTGTCTGTCCGCTCACAACTGAAAATTTCCAGGAAAGACGATAAATGCCAACCCCAGAAACATTTCTACCAGTAAGTTACGCGGGGGGATAGGGGACTTACAATATCTGCATTTTCCTTTAACCAGCAGATACGAAAATACCGGCAACAAATCATACCAGTTTAAAACGTGTTTGCACTTATCACAGTGCGACCTGCCGGAGACCCACGATTCGTTTCTGGGCAATCTGTCAATTAAAGCATTAGCCGCGCTGCCCATCATCGCCCCCAAAAGAAATAAAATTATCTCCATTCAGCAATTGTAACGTAAGTTTCCTGACTTGCCCAAACAAATTATTACCGACCAAAAAACAACCCCGCTTGTTGCGGGGTTGTTAAGTTTGAAAGAACTTTCAAACCATTACGGAGGACATGTAGCTGTATCAGCTGTTAAAGCAGCCCTTCCGGAAGCTGAACACCAAACCCACGTATCAGAGGCAGCCACCGAAGTGTACCTCAATGCGGTTAAGGGTGATCCAACTAAAGCCGTTGTACAAGGGCTTCCTGCAGTGTTAGCACAACCAGCAGGTCCCGGCGTATAGACATACGCAGTTCCGTTTGGTTGAGTAGGCACTACCTGCAATTCTCCAGCCGTACCCAGCAAAGCCAATCCTTGAGCGGCTGACGGATACGATCCGTTAGCTTGCTGTGCTGCATAAGACTGTAAGGCCGTTGCCAATTGACCAACATCACTCATGATTTTGGAATCATTTGCTTGTCTGATCTTGTCTTGTGGATTGATCAAAGCTACAACTCCGGCCATAAGTACGGCGAGAACGCCGATGACCACCAAAAGCTCAATCAATGTGAAACCTTTTTTCATTTTTAGCATCTGTTCTCACCTCCTTCCAAAAAAACCATCATATTTCATCTGTAATCTGATAAATAGGCATAATTATCGCGTACATTAGAAATCCTACTCCGACTGCCATTACCATCAGTATTATTGGTTCAATAGCCGTTGTCAAGCCTTTAACCTTCTGTTCAGATTCAGTTTCAAAGTAATGTGACAGTTTTTCCAAAACCTCATCCAGCTTTCCGGTTTCTTCACCCACTGCAATCATTTGCCCGAATACAGGGGGAAAAAACTCACTTTCAGAAAATGAAATTGATACCGGGAAACCTTTTTCCACCTGATTGGCAATTCTTTTTACGTCTCTTTCGACCATCAAATTTCCGGAAGTGTCTGCTACAATTCTCAAAGCTTCCACCACCGATACTCCGGCAGCCAGTAAAAGCGCTGTCGTCCGGGTAAATTCAGTTAACAACGTTTGCACCAGTAGCGATCCCATCACTGGGATCTTAAACATATTTCTGCCCCAGAAAAGTCTGCCTTTCTCGGTTGCCAAAAACGACCTGACCGAAAACACCAATCCCACCACCAACAAAAGAATCAACCACCAAAACTTAATAAAATTATCAGAAATTGCCAGTAAAATTTTGGTAGCTATCGGCAGTTCCGAACCAAAGTCAGCATACAAATCTTTCATTTTAGGAATCACCACTACCACCATCAGTATCATCACTCCGATCATTCCCAGCATGATAATAATCGGATATATCATTGCCCCCACCACTTTGCCTTTAAACTCCCGGCTTTTTTCTGAAGTTTCAGCCAATCGGTTCAGAATCTTCTCCATAACTCCGGCCGCCTCTCCGGCCTTGACCAATGCCACATACACTTTGGAAAATACTTTGGGATGTTTATCCATGGCAGTTGATAGCGCCACCCCGGCCTGAACATCAGTTACCACCGACGCAATCACAGCCGACAATGCCGGAGCCGATTGCACTTTCAATAGATTTAGTGCATCCGTAAGAGGCAGTCCGGCTGTAATCATAGTTGATAGCTGTCTGGTAAAACTCATCAGATCAGCCGCTCCCACACCCTTCATTGAAGTCATAAATCCGCTTGAGGTTTTCACTTCAGTCAAACTTAAAGGCACTAAACCCTGCTCTCTGACCATCCCGGCCGCAGCTTTTAGCGTTGATGATTCCACTGTTCCTTTTACTGATCGACCCGTATTGTCTCTGGCAGTATATCGAACTTTCATAGGTTATCCGCCCCTCACATAACGCTTGACCTCTTCCGGTCTGGTGGCATAAGCCTGGGCTGTTTCCATGGTAATTACTCCCTGATTCACCATATCCCCGAGACACATTTCCATAGTTTTCATACCATACTCGAGCGAAGTCTGAATAATATTGTCAAGCATGTGGGTTCGGCCTTCGCGAATCGACGTCCTGATGGCCGCCGTTCCCACCATAATTTCATAGGCTACCGCCCGGCCTCCGGAAACTCGCGGCACCAGTCTTTGCGAAAGTACCGCCTCCAGATTGGCCGATAACTGCATTCGCACCTGAGGCTGCTGGTTTTCCGGAAATACGTCCACGATTCTGTCAACCGTCTGTGCCGCAGAGTTAGTGTGCAAGGTGGCAAACACCAAGTGTCCGGTTTCCGCAATCGTTAAAGCAGCCGCAATGGTTTCAAAATCCCGCATTTCTCCGATCAGCACCACATCCGGATCTTCACGAAGTACCGATCTTAGGGCTACATCCCAGGAATGGGTATCGTTATGCACTTCTCTTTGGGAAATAATGGCTTTAGCCGGAGTGTAAATATACTCGATTGGGTCTTCAATGGTTACAATGTGCACCGGTCTGGTTTGATTTATTTCCTGCAGAATTGATGCTAGTGTGGTGGATTTTCCCTGTCCGGTAGGGCCGGTGATCAGTACAAACCCTTGTTTAAGTTGGGCAAAATCATGACAGATCTTGGGCAGCCCCAACATATCAATCGCCGGAATATTAGCCAAAATAACTCTAAAACTGCCTGCCACCGATCCTTTTTGATAGTAAGCATTTACTCTCATTCTGGCGTTGTCACCGTACGAAAAAGAAAAGTCCAACTCTTTATTCATGTTGAACATTTGCTTTTGATCTTCAGACATCACTCCGTACATCAGCTGCTCGGCAGCCGGGCCGTTTAATTGTTTTTCTCCGGCCACCGGCACCAAAATTCCGTCCATGCGAACCAGTGGGGGATAACCCGGAACAATATGCAGGTCGGAAGCCGAACGCTCGATTACATAAGCTAGCAGTTGTTGTATTGTCATGGGCAGAAAACTATACAAATATCAATATACACCATCCTGAATTCGTATCACAGATGTGGGATCTCTACTCCGCCCAAACAACATCAAAATAGCCAAGACAACCCATCGCTGAAGTCGCCGGCAGGCTTTCAAACACCACTCCCAAAGTGAGCGGTTTTTCAGATGACGCCGCTTTAAGTTTTTTAATCAGGACCTCTTTATCCAGTCCGGTTCGCGTATCCTGCAAAACAGTCCTGATCATCCCCCCGGTGCCGACTTTCTGTCCCTTCTGCGCCAAATACTCAACGGCCTTCTCATTTCCTCCCGTAACCACAATGAAATCACATGCAAACTCTTTTCCCTTATCTTCAGGATACATCTCGTCATCCACGGTGAATTGAACTTTTTCGTCGTAATATGCAGATA